>NZ_JBFJYW010000032.1:0-18049 GCF_041622395.1 Pontiella sp.
GAGGGCGATCCGGAGCATCCGCGGCTGATGACCGGCAAGAGCCGCCGGGATTTGACCGCGTCGATGCGCGAGTGGTGCGACAAACGGGTGGGCGAGCTCGAGCAGGAAAATCTTTGCGGATTCATTTTCAAGAGCAAATCGCCGAGTTGCGGCATGGAGCGGGTGAAGGTGTATTCGGAGCACGGCATGCCCTCGAACACGGGGCGCGGCCTTTTCGCCGATGCTTTCATGAACCGTTTCCCGTTGCTCCCCGTCGAGGAGGAAGGGCGGCTGCATGATCCGGCGCTGCGCGAAAACTTCATTGAGTGCGTCTTTGCCCTGCGGCGTTGGCGCGAACTGCTGGCGGAGAACAACACCCGCGCGGGGTTGGTCAAGTTCCACGAGCGGCACAAATATTTGTTGATGTCGCACAGCGTCCCGGCGTATCGCGCGCTGGGCCGGATCGTCGCGGAAATGAAGGGGCGGCGGCTTCCGGTAGTTCAAAAGGAGTATCTCGGGCAAATGATGGAGGCGCTGCGGGCGCGGGCGACCGTCAGCCGGCACGTCAATGTGCTCGAGCATTTGGCGGGGTATTTCAAGAAACCGTTGGGGCCGGACGAAAAGGCCGAGCTGCGCGAAACGATCGCGAGCTACAAGGCCGGCCATGTTCCGCTGATCGTTCCGATCACGCTGATCAATCACTACATCCGCAAATACCAGGAACCTTACTTGGCGGACCAATATTACCTGAAACCGAATCCGGTCGAGCTGCGGCTCCGTAACCATGTCTATTGATTCGGGGCCCTGCGGCCGCAAGAATCCGGGCGTGCGCTTATAGGTGTTTCATCCAGCCGATCAGGTT
Source organism: Pontiella sp. (assembly GCF_041622395.1). Lineage (NCBI taxonomy): Bacteria > Pseudomonadati > Kiritimatiellota > Kiritimatiellia > Kiritimatiellales > Pontiellaceae > Pontiella > Pontiella sp. Next base: position 842 of record NZ_JBFJYW010000032.1, read on the forward strand.
GGTGAGGTGCCAGCCTTGCCGGCGGTAGAAGCCGAGGGCGGGATGGTTGTCGCGGTCGGCCAGGAGCTGCAGCCGGGCAAGACCGCGTTCGGCCGCCCAGTCCTCGAGCGCGCGGAGCAGGGCGGAGCCGACGCCTTTGCCGCGGTGTGCGATGTCCACCACAACGTCTTCGACGACGCCGACCTCTCGGCCCTTGGCGGTGGAGACGTGGATTTGCACGGTGCACATGCCGATGACCTGCTCCTTGCGCTCGGCAACGAAGATGGCGGTGTTTGGCCGGTCCAGCAAAAGGTCGAGCCCCTGCTTCTGCGTCGCGTAGTCGGCCGTGAAATCGATCTCCAGGGCAAAGAGTTGCCGGAGCAGTTCGGCCATCGCCGGCACATCGTCTTTCGTTGCGATCCGTATTTTCATGATGGGTGTTCCGCGGGGCGTCCTCTCGGGGTGGCCCGGGCCTCTTACTTGTTTCCGGTCTTCTTGCGGCGTCGTTTTTTGAACAGGGTTTCGTAGTCGATGTCGAGCTTCTGGATTTTGTAGCGCACCATGCGTTCGGTGATGCCGAGCTCGCGGGCGGCGGCGCTGATGGTTCCTTTGTGGCGCTTGAGCGAGTCGACGATAAGGTCGCGTTCGAGCATGGCGACCCGGGCCTTGAGCGTGTGCTGGTTGCTGCCGGTTGCGGCGATGGCGACGGGGGTTTGCAGCGTGGGCGGAAGGTCGTGCCCGTGGATGACGCCGTCTTCCTTGCCCATGAGCACCGCGTATTCAATCGTGTTTTCGAGTTCGCGGACGTTGCCGGGCCAATGGTAGGCCATCAGCATGTTGATGGCCGGCGTGCTGATGCGCCGGATCTCCACCTTCATTTGCGTCGAATACTTTTTGACGAAAAAATTGGTCAGCAACAGGACGTCGTCGCGCCGCGAGCGTAGCGCGGGCAGATAGATCGGGAAGACGTTGATGCGGTAGAACAGGTCCTGGCGGAAGGCGTTTTCCTGGATCAGGGTCTCGAGGTCGGCGTTGGTTGCGGCCACGATGCGTACGTTGGCCCGGCGCTGCTCGTTGCTGCCGACGCGTTCGTAGGTCCGCTCCTGCAGAACGCGCAGCAGTTTGACCTGGATGGTAGGGGAGAAGTCGCCGATTTCGTCGAGAAACAGGGTGCCGCCCTCGGCTTCCTGCACGCGGCCGATGCGCGTTTGCAACGCGCCGGTGAAGGCGCCCTTTTCGTGGCCGAAGAGTTCGGATTCGAGCAGGTTTTCGTTGAGGGCGGCGCAGTTGACCTTCACGAACGGTTTTTTTGCGCGGTTGCTGCTGTAGTGAATGGCCGAGGCGACGAGTTCTTTGCCGGTTCCGGATTCGCCGCGGATAAGCACGGTGGTTTCGGAGGCGGCCACCTGGTGGATGCGGGTGTAGACCTCGTGCATCAGGTGCGAGTTGCCGATCATGTTTTCCGGCTGGAACTTTTCCATCATCTCGGCGCGCAGCCGCTCGTTCTCGTTTTCCAGCGCCTGGCGTTCCATGCGCGCGTTGCGGCGGGCAACGACGTCGGTCGCGAGCATGGTGGCGACGATGGAAAGGAAGCGGGCCAGCTCGTTCAGTTCGGGCAGCGGCTGGGCCGCGCAATCGACGGAGAGGGTGCCGACGGTCTCCTTGCCCACGGTAATCGGGACGCAGATAAAGCTGAGTTCCTCGTCGGTGCGGCCGTGCAGCCGGCCCTTGAAGCGCGGCTCGTCCGAGACCAGCGGAACCACGCGCAGTTCGCCGGTTTCCAGCACCTGCCCGGTGATGCCTTCGCCGGGGCGATACGTTGCGTCGGTGGCATGCTGGACCTTTTGGTCTTTGACGGCTTCGACGCGCAGTTCGCGGCCGTCCGCCGTAAGCAGCATGATGGTGCCGCGTTTTACGCTCCGGCTTTTCTCCAGGACATCGATTACTTCGAGGAGGATCTCTTCCTGCTGCGATTTGGCGGAGAGGGTGCGGGCAATGTCGGCCAGCGCTTCGAGTTCCTTGATGTGCCGGTGGTCGCAGATGGTGGGGTTGTTAAACTTACAATTTGGCATGTGCTATAGGTCGTTTTCTTGGCGAAAGTTACAATATTGTTTTGATGCGAGGTCTTTCCGACATGTTCGGCGGCCTTAGTTGCATCAGCTATGCCAAGCGGGCCCGGTGGCGGGAGCGATCGGGCCCGGGAGGGCGGATTGGGTGCTGGAGACGGGGGCGGGCGGATCGCGCTTTACGCCTCTTTTTCGCCCCGGCACTCTTCTTTTGCGCCCGTCCATGAACACGGACAGGTGAGGGTCCAGGCTTCTTCCTCGATTACCGGATGGCCGAGACTGAAGTTGGTGGTGAGCAGCGGAACGCGCTCGCCGTTGTGATCGAGGTAAACTTTGCGGTTGGCTATGCTGGAAATGAACTTGGCGGAACCGCAGTGCGGGCAGGCGGGGGGATTGGGTTTGCTCATGGCGGGATTCGGCTTTCGGGCGGCGGGGGCGCGGGTGCCGAGAGCCTTGGTTTACTCGTAGAACAGGTTGCGGAGCTGGCGCGGCGTGATCGGTTTCTTGGTGGAAACGGCCTGCCGGCGGATTCGGTTGAGCAACCAAGTGAGGGGTTCCTTGCCGGGGTTGATCCGTAGTTTTTCGAGGGCGTGGCGAAGTGCGGCCTCGCCGGAGTGGACCCCGAGGACCACCTGCGTCGAATCGGTGCGTCCGATATCGGCGGCGGCGAACGGCTCGTAGGCGGCGCGGTTGTTGAGCACGGCTTGGACGTGAATGCCCGATTCGTGGGTGAAGACATTTTTTCCGATGATGGGGGCGCAACGGGGGGCTTCCATTTCCGCCGCGCTCAGCACCAGGTCGCACAGTGGGCTGAGCGCGCTTGTGTTGATGCCTAAATAGGGTGCCGCCATCGCAACTTGTTCCAGCGCGGCGTTGCCGGCGCGTTCGCCGATGCCGGCGGCGGTCACATCGACCGCATGCGCACCGCCTTCAAGGGCCGCAAATGAGTTGGCGGTGGCCATGCCGAGGTCGTTGTGGGCATGGAAGGCCAGTTCCAGTCCGGGGGCGGCCGAGCCGAGCTCCTCGAAGAGCGCGCGGGTGGAGAAGGGGTTCATCACGCCCACGGTGTCGGCGATCCGCAAGCGGTTGGCCCCGAGGGTTTGGACGCGGTGCGCAAACGCCAGCAAGAGGCCGTGTTCGGCGCGCGCCGAATCCTGGGCGCCGACCGACACATACGAAAAGCGGCGCCGGGCTTCGGGGAGGATGGTCTCGAGCCGTTCGAGCATCCACTCTTTCGATTTCCCGAGCGCCTGGAAATGGTGGTCGGAAACCGGGAAGGAGAGGTGGACGGAGTCGAGTCCGGCGGATTCCGCCGCATCGAGGTCGATCAGGGCCGCGCGGCACCAGCCCGTGATGCGGCAGGGGAGGGCCAGCGCAATGATTGCCGCGATATCCTCTTGTTCCGTCGGGCCCATTACCGGAATGCCGGCCTCGATCTCGCCGACGCCCGCATTGGCCAACGCTTGGGCGATCTTAAGTTTTTCTTCGCGGGTGAAAACCGCGCCGGGCATCTGCTCGCCGTCGCGAAGGGTGGTGTCGATTAAATAGGGTGTCTTCATCGTGCCCGCCCTAACGCAATAGGTGTGCCGGTTCGTTTGGCGCCAGCGCGGATGGTTGTTAGTGGTTCATTTATAGGTGGTAGTGACGTTTTTGGCGCCGGGCGGCGGGCGCCTGGTTCTGGAAATTATTGTCGAACCTTGTCGGGGTCCGGGAGGGGCGTTTGTGCAAAACCAACTCCATGAGCATGCTACGAACATTTCGACGAAAATTTCCGGAGCGTTGGCTGTTTTTGCGGTAAAGGGCGCATTGGGGCAGCGGTGGCGCGAGATGCTAAAAAAACAATGTTTTTGGAAACTTTAATCTTCCCGCCCGGGGATTCCTTGAGTAGGGTTTCCATCATATGTGGAATGCGTATAGATGCCATAAGTGGGTTGCGAAGGGGCTTTTGCCGGCGGCAATATTGATGCTGGCCGGTCAGAGCCTCGGCGCAGGGGTTACGAAGAGCCAGCTCTCCCGGCTCGATCCGGCCACGGAATCGACCAGTGTTTTGCTGGAAACCTCCAAGGAACTGCTGAAGAACGACCAGATCGATGAGGCCTTGCCGTTCTTGGAGGAGGTGCTGCTTCGTTTGGAAGGCGATGCGGAGAAGAAGGCGCGGCAGACGCTGGCCTTTACCCTCTACCAGCTGGCGTACTGCCAAATGAAGCTGGGCGAATATGTTTCGGCGGCGCGCAACTTCGCCCGTTTTGCCGACGAGTTTCCGGAAGACGCCCAGCAGGAGGCGGCGCGCGTGATGGCGGCACAGTGCCTCACCATGGTGCAGCAGTGGCCAATGGTGGAGGAGCAGTCGGCGCTCGTGCTGAAAAATCCCCGCCTGCCGGAAGAGCTGAAGGTTTCGGCCACGCAGCTGATGGCGGAGGCGTGCTACCAGCAGGAAAAATGGAAAGAGGCGACCCGTCCGTTGGTTTCGCTCTTCCGCATTGCGAAGACCGACACGGTCCGTGCGGGCGCGGCGGTGATGCTGGTGACTTGCTATGTCCGGCTCGACGATTTCAGCAATCTCTTCCAATTTCTGCCGCATTGCGACGCCGCGGCCCGCCATGACGTGGGGCTGAACGTGGCCCTGCTCGAAGCGGGAGATTCGCACTACAACAAAGGCGAGTTCCAGAAGGCGCTCCTGCTCTATCGGCTGGTGTTGACCAAAAAGGAACTCATTGCCCACTATGAAGAACGCATCCTTACGCTGAAGGGGCAGATGAAGCCTTTCGTGGCGGGCGGGACGATGACGCTTTCCGAGTTCAAGGAGAAGCAACTCAAGCAGCAACAGCTGTTCGATCGCCTGAAGAGGCACTACGAAGTCATTACCAATTTCCAAGACTACGACATGGATGTAATGTTGCGCACGGCCCAGTGCTATAACGATCTGGAGCGCAACTGGCCCGCCCATGCGATCTACCGCCGCATCTATGACGAAAATCCGGACAGCGAATTGGCGGACCAGGCCTGTTTCGCGGCCTTCGCCGTGATGCTCGACGAGCGCGAGTGGGCGCTCGCCACCGCCGAGGGATATGACTATGTGCAGAACCGCCGCGACGGCGAATTCCTTGACGATGTGACGCTGAACCTGATGCAGGTTCATATGCAGCAGGAACAATTCGAGCCGGCCTACGAGATCGCGACGAAGGCGCTGGAGCTTTCGCCGGATCACAAGTATATCGACCAGATAACCTATTTGATGGGCTATATCCGCTTCATGCAGTTCAGCTATGCGGATGCGTTGGTCAGCTTCCGCGAAATCCTGAAGCGGTGGCCGGAGAGTCGCTACTACGAGTCGGCGGAATACTGGCAGTCGATGTCGCTGCTGTTCCTCGGCGAGTTTGCCCAGGCGACGACGGCGTTCCAGGCGTACCTGAGCAATCCGAAATACGAAGAGCGCTTCTATGCGGAGGATGCCACCTACCGCCTCGGCGTCGCCCAGTACGGGGCCGAGCAATATGAGGCCTCGGAAGGCACGCTGCGCGGGTTCGTGGATACCTATCCGGAAAGCCGATTGCTCTCGGAGGCCTATGCCATGCTTGGCGACCTGCGTGGTGCCGAAGGCGATATGGAGGTCGCGCTCGACTTCTATTCGTTCGCGCGCGACAAGGCGCAGAACATGTCGCAGGTGAATTACCCCACCTTCCAGTCCGCCGATGTGCTGATGCGGCTGAAGCGCTATGGGGATGTGATTTCAATGCTCGCGGACTATCTCGGGAAATGGGACGATCAGGCCGATTTTGCCAATGCCGCCAACTGGCAGGGCAAGGCCTACAAGGCGCGGGATGAGTATGTCCATTCTCTCCGGGCCTATTTCGATCTGGTCGACCAGTATGGCAACGACGCCGTTCTGGGCGGGGTCGATCTGATTCTGAACGAGGTGATCTCCGATTACCAAAGCGAGGAGTGGAGTGCCTATCGCGAGGAGATCAGAGATCGCTTGGATGCGCGGCTGCAGGGGGCCTCGGCCAGCAACCAGCGGACACTGGAGCTTCGGTATCAGACGGTGTTTGCAACGATTTTGGAAGGCGACGAGCGGCAACCCTTTGTCGATGCGGTCGTTCGGTCGAAGAATGTGCCGTTGTCCGGCGCGAATACGCTGGTGCTGATTGCGCGCGAGGGCGTGAAGCGCGAGGATTGGGCGATGGTGCATGAGGCGAGCGAGCGGTTCACGTCGAACTTCCCGATCTCGAACAACATGCTCTACATCATGCTTGCCAACCTCGATGCGCTGATCAAGGAGGGAAGCTACGACGAGGCGCTGGATCTCTCCGAGACGATTTTGTTGAAGTTCGGCTACAGCAAGTCGGTCGGTTGGGCCCGCAAGCGGCGCGGCGATGTGTACCGTCTCCAGAAAAAATACGAGTTGGCGCTGGAGGCCTATAACGAAGTGTTGGCCGTTCGCGAGTGGCGCGGCGATTTGACGCCCGAGGCGCTCTACTGTTCGGGCGTATGCAAGATGGAGCTGGGCGAAACCGAAGAGGCCTTTGCCTATTTCCAGCGCATTTACGTGCTGTATGAAGATTACGTTGAGTGGGTGGCGCCGGCCTATGCCAAAAGCATCGAATGCCTGGAGATTCTGGGCGGTCACGAGGCGGACATCGTCAACACCTACAAGGAAATGCTGGCGAACGAAAAGGTTGCCGCCACGCCCGAGGGCATCGAGGCAGCCAAGAAATATGCGGAGCTGGTTCCGGCGGAGAAGGCATTATGAGATTGACGGCTTCTATCCTGGTAGTGCTGGCGCTGGTTTCGTCGGTTGTGGCCCAGTCTGAGTATGCGGCGAAGGTGACGGTGAACAACGGCAGCTCCTTCGTGGTTAAGAATTTGAATATCAAGGGGGACCGGCTCTATGCGGAGACGGGATCCGCTTCGTCCTCGCTCTCCATGATCAGCGAGATCGAATTCCGCTTTTCTGGCGTGAGTTTGCCCCTGTGCGAAAAACTGTTCTATACGGGCGATCGCAAGTCGCTGGAAAGTATGCTTGAGCAATATGTTGGGCCGGTGGCGCAGTACAGTTATTTGCCGACCAATCTCGGCGACTATCTCGTTTGGATGCTGAAGGCGCAGTATTGGAACGGCAATGCGGCCGGCGTGGGCAAGACGATTGGCCTGATCCGCGCCGAAAAGAGCCAGTCCCATGTCGACGTTGCCAGCCTCTATTTCGTGATGTTGCTGATCGACCAGGGAAAGACGGAAGATGCCAAGCGGGTTTTCGAGAGCGTTTCGCAACCGGAATCCGTCTCGGTTCCCATGGCGGAATATATCCAGGGCAAACTTGCGCTGGAGGGCGGCGAGCCGCGGCTCGCCATGCAGCATGTGGCGCGCATCCTCGCGTTCCATAGCCGCGACGCGGAGTGGCTGGCGCCGGCCACGGTGCTTGAAGCGCGGATTTACCAGCAGCTGGGGCAACCGCAAAAGGCCGAAGCGGTGGCCAACGAACTTATGATCGCATATCCCGGTACGCAATGGAGCACGCTGGGTGCACAAATCAAAAAAGAATCAACGGGAAACGCAGGAGGTTAGTGGAATGAAAAAAGGATACTTTGGACTCGTGGCAATGTTGGTGTTGCTGGTGGGAATGCTCGTTCCAATCGCAAGCACCTTGGCTCAGGAAGCTGCGCCTGCCGGCGCACCGGTGGTGGCACCTGCCGAAACGGTGACGCTCGGCATGCTGATCAAACAGGGCGGTTGGGCTATGTACCCGCTGGGGCTCTTTTCGGTTGCGATGCTCTATTTCATCATTCGGAACGCCTTGCTGTTGCGTGAAAAGAATATGTTGCGCAACGACCTCAAGGAGCAGATTGAAGCCTTGATGGCCACGCGCGACGTGGCTGCGATCCGTCAGCTCTGCGCCGAGAACGACAGCTTGCTGACGGCGGTGCTCGATGCGGGCATGGAGCGTATTTCCGAAGAGCATGAATACGATGCCAAGCATGTCATGGACGCCATCGAGGAGGCCGGAAACGAGCAGATGGTTACCTTCATGAAGCCGATCAATTTTCTGTCGATCATCGGTGGGACGGCCCCGATGCTTGGGCTGTTGGGCACCGTCTCCGGTATGATCAAGGCGTTCTCGATCATTGCGCAGGGCGGCATGGGCGACCCCGGCAAGCTCGCGGGTTCGATCGGTGAGGCATTGATTACGACGGCGACGGGACTCGTGATTGCCATCCCGGCCATGTTTGCCTACTTTTTGTTCAAGAATAATTTCATCAAAAGCATGTCGACCATGGGGCGCTTGGTGGGTCACTACCTGAACATCTATCGCTACGCCAAAGTTAAATAAGGCAACGGGGATAATCCGTGAAATTCAGGATTCCAATCGAAGGCGGCGACGACGATATCAACATGGCTCCCATGATTGATATGGTCTTCCTGCTGTTGATCTTCTTCATGGTTGCTTCGCATATGGCCAAAATGGACCGTACGCCCGTGGATTTGCCCGTGGCGGACAAGTCGATTGTTCCCGAAAGCGCGCGCGGTCGCGAGTTGATCACCATTCGTTCGAGAGATCGAACGGGTGAGGAGGTCGATATTCTCATGAACCTCAAGCAAATTGAGGTTGAGGCAATTGCTCCCTATGTTCAGAAAATCTTGGCTGAAAACAAGGATGCCGAGGTCTATTTGCGCGCCGATCGCTTTGCAAGGCACAAGCATGTCAGGGATGTGATGGCGGCCTGTGCCGAAGGTGGCGTGGCCAATGTAATCTTTGCAACGTTCGAGTCGGGGGATTAGCCATGAAAGCATGGATGGATGAACTCATTAATGAAAAGGCCGAGTTGCAGATTGCCCCGCTTATCGACGTGGTCTTCCTGTTGCTGATCTATTTCATGGTCAGCGCCCGCCTCAAACGCCCGGAAGCGGACTTGACGCTCGCATTGCCCGGCGCGGTTTCTGTTTCAACCCAGCTTGAGATGCCGGATGAGCAGATCATCGAGGTGACTTCCGACGGTAAAATCGTTCTCAACAACAGGGTTTATTCTTCTCCGGACAAGTCGGACCTCGCCGGGTTGGAGTTTACGTTGCTTCGCTATAGCCAGGCCGCCGCGCTCTCCAAGACCAAGGCGATGATTACCATTGCGGCCGAGGACGATGCCGTCCATGAGCGCGTGATCGACGTGCTCAACGCGTGCGCGGGCGCCGGAATCAAAAACGTTACGTTTGGTTCGGTCAACTAGCGCCTAGTTGGGCGATGGCAGGTCCTTGCGCGAGTAGCCGACCTCGGCCAAAACCTTATCGGTTGTCTGGAAGTGGCATTTGGCGGTGTCGAGCAAGATGCCCGGACCCTTGTTTGCCACGAGCTTTTCGGCTTCGCGCCGTACCTTGTCGGACGCCCCTTTTGGGATCTCGAAGCCTTGGGCTTTTCCCATCTGCTTGAGGGCATGAATGAATCCCGCCCGTGCGAGGATCGAAGCCGCCGCAACCGCGGGGTCGGATTCGGCCTTGGTGCGCTGGTCGAGTTTGATTTTTTTCCCTTTGTCAAACAGGGCCCGTTCGATCTGATGCGTCGGCCCGAACTTGTCCGACAGCGCGCGAGGGCAATCCGGAACTTTTTCCAAAAGGTTTTCAATCGCCCGGGCATGGCCCCAGGCCAACATCTTGTTCACGTTCCTGATTTTTGCGTACATCCGGTTGTAGGCCCGAGGGCCGATGGTGACCATCGCGCAACGATCGCCCAAGAGTTTGCGGATATCGCGTGCCATATTCAAGGCCACGTTGTCGGAGGAAATCTTTTTCGAGTCGCGTACGCCCATTTCGCGCAGTTTTTCAACCAGCCCTTCGTCGACATAGGCGGAGGCAATGACCAAGGGGCCGAAAAAGTCGCCTTTGCCGCTTTCGTCGATCCCCATATGGGGTTGGAACGCTTCGGGGTCGTGAAAATCTTCGTATCCCATTACGGCTTCTTTAAGGATTTCGGTTTCCAGCGTGAATGTGATCCATTCCTGGGCCGCTTTTCCTTGAACCAGTAGTTTTCCTGAATTGTAGAGGTTGATTCGGCAGTCGGGGATGGAGACGGCCATTTGGGTGTGCGGCACGCTTTGTTTCAGGTACTTGGAGCTACCCAGCAGGCGTTTGAGCTCCCGCTGTTGTTCTTCGTTTAGTTTGAAGGTGAAAGAGTTGGTTTTCATAAGGGGGTCCGTGGTAAACGTGGCTGTGTTAAATAACAAATCGGAGGCGTTTAACAAAGGCGCTTTTCCTGGCAATGGGTGGATTTGGAGTTAATCGTGAAAAATACTTGGCATGTATTATTTGTATTCGCCTTTTTTTTGTCTTCCGTACAGGTGGCTTCCGCTGCCGAAAAAGATGGGGTTGTGCCGCCGGTGCCAACCTATGCCGATGCCGCCCTGATCCTTGCGCGGAATACCGGTTTTTTTGATCGGTATGTTGAAAAAAACGCCTCCCTGAATGACTGCGTGGCTTTTCTAAATGGGATTGGCGTTCGTTTTGGACTTATGGAGGTGGTTAACGGCAAGGAGTTTACGTTGCATGATTGCGCCCGCTCCATGGGGCAGATCGAGCTGATTTTGTCGGGTGAGGCGGAGTATGTCGCCGGCAAAGTTTTGTTGCCTAAAGACGTTGATTCATGGGAGAGCTTCTGTATTATGAATGGTGTGGATTTCATAGCAGGCTACGAAACCATGGTACAGGCGTTGGGAGCTGGTTGGCATGATGCGGAATAGTTTTGCTTGCGCCTGAAAGAAATTTTTAATACTAATGCGAAACTTAACTTAAGGATTAGGGGATATGAGCAGACATAGTTTTATTGCCGGTTTGATCGTAGCGCTGCTAGGAATAGGAGTTGCGCCAAATGTGGCGAAGGCCCAGCAGGAAAATTCGTCGAGTGAAGTGCAAGTTGCCATCAGCGCAGCGGAAAAAGCAGTTCAAAAAGCTCGTGCGGATATCGAAAAGGGCAAGGAAATGCTCGCGCTGATTCCCGAGGATTCCCCGCTCATGCCCGATATTGCCGAAATGGTTGAGGCCGCTGCGGAAAACTGGAAGGTTGCCGTGGATTCCCTTAAAGGGGCTAAGGAAAGTGCCGGCAAGATAGAATCTGCCGGAAACCCGTCTCTTGCGGGTGATTATGCACTGCTTGCAAAGGTAAATGCGGGAGTAGCTCTTTCTGGTGCCAAAATTGTTGGTATGGCCGTGGCTTACGTTGAGGCGGTTGCAACCAACAAAACGGAAAGCCTGGATATCATCCGCACTGCCTTGCGGGATGCCGTGGCCGCATCGTCGCAGGTCCAGTTCAATTATGATCGCGTGAAAAAACTGATCACCGAAAAGTATTCTAAGTAAAGGAGCCCATCATGAACGGAAATTCAATTCTTAAAGCTGGAGTGTTGGGAATGGCATCCCTTTTGTTTGCCGTTCATGCCAGTGGCGCGGACAAAATTGCCGCATCCGCCATTCTTGCGGAGCTTTCAACGATCTCGGTTGAGGCGCAAGCCAACGTGGTTGACGCCGCTGCAACAGGAAACCTTGAGGCGATGGCGGAAGCCAATCGGCGCGCCGATGCCGTGGATGCCGCCGTTGCGGCCGGACAGGCCGCTTCTACCGCAATGGACCGGGCTATCGAGGCCAATGACCAGGACGCTGCAGATGCGGCCGAAGATGGAGTCAAGGATGCTCTTCAAATGGCCAAAGATGGCCTGAATGGTATTGTGCCCAAGGTTTCGGCCACCAAAGCATGGAAAGCATCCAAAAAGAACACGGGCGGCGGTCCGGCAGATCCCTATGACGCACCGAACATGTATGACATCCCTTCGAAGACAAAGGTCCAGCAGGGTGTGGCGCAAAAGAGCTGGGGTACCCTCTGGTCTTCGGGTGCAATCGGCAGCGGCTTGGAAAGTGGTGGTTTCGCAGATCGCGAAGCGACACCGGAGTAGTCGTGTACGTGAGGCGAGTGAGTTTTTGTTACAGGTTGTTTAAGGGAGTTTGTTGGTATGAATAGGAAATCGCTTCATTTAATGGTGGCCCTGTCTTTGGTTGGTGGTGCGTCATACGCAGCCAAGGAACGGGTTGTTCGGTTCCAGAACCACGTGCGCGTTGGCTACGATGACAACATTTACGCAACGAAGGATGGCGATGGGTCGGCATTCGTTACCGATATCGTTAACCTTTCGGCTAAGCTGAACTTTTCTACACGCACCGATGCGTTGTTGTATTGGCAGCCGGAGTTCCAGTATCGCGTTGATGGCGATCCGGAGCTGATTACGTATCAGGATTTGTATGCACGGTTGAATCACGCGATTTCCCAGCAAGCGTTTCTGACGCTTTCCGATCGTTTCCGCTATCAGCAGAAGGAAGGGCAGGTCGATGACGTTGATGATTTCAATCAGAACTACATCGAAAACGATCTGCTTGGCGCTCTCGAGTACACCTTGAATCCCGTAAGCTACGTGAAGGTTGGTGCGGGTTACGAATTTCGCGTGTGGGACGATAGCGATTACGGCAAGTGGGATTCGGATAATAATACAGGCGGCAACGACTATACGCAGCTCAAGGGCGATGCTTCCTATATCCGCCAACTGAAGCCAAACAAGACGCAGGCCATCGGCGGAGTAAACGTACTCAGCCATTCCTACGACGGCGATCGCGGTGGGTATGACTCCTTCACCTTCATGGGAGGTGTTGATCAGAATTTCACCGCCAATATGACTGGATTTGGTCGCTTGGGTTATACCTTCGCCAGCATTGACGGGGTCGACGGCGCAAGTGAAGACTCTTCCTCTCCGTATCTTGAGATGGGCATGGATTACAACCCTTCGGCTCGGACAACCTTCAATGGCACATTCGGCTACTCGGTTTATCGTTCGCAAAATTCAAGCTACAACATGCAGGATCGTCTCTCCTTCGGGCTTGGCGCTCGCCACGATATTACGGCCAAGATCAATATTGCGGCAACGATGTCCTATATCATCAGCATGTATGACGCGAAATACACGAGCGGAGTTAACAGCGTGTCTGATTTTGATGACAGCTTCTTGTCGTTGACTGCACGTTGTTCCTATCAGGTAAATCGCAACAACTTTGTTGAGGCCGGTTACTATTTCGGAAAGCGGATGTCGGATGCATCTTCCGCCGAATACGACCGCAATCGCTTCGATGTGGGTTGGCGCCTGAGATTATAGGATCGCGGTCGATTCTTGTAGTTTTGATTTGATGACAAGATGGTGAAGGTTTACCTTCACCATCTTGATTTTTTTACAGGGAGAATTGTAGATGAGTACTGATACAGCGCAACAGTCGAGCACCCTTCATTTCCTCGACTATTGGCGGGTCATTCGATCCCGCAAGGAAATTGTTCTTGCCGTTGCGATTCTGGTGGTGTTGACGGGTACCGTCTATACATTGATGCTTCCTAACATCTATCGTTCCCAGGTCCGGATTTCCGTTTCCGAGGATAGTCCTGAAATCGATCCGTTTTCTGGTGGGTCATATTACGGCACGATTTACAATCCCTATTTTTTACGTACGCAGTTCGAGATCATCCAGTCCAAGCCCATTCTGTATGAGGTGATCACCCGCCTCAATCTTGAGAAAGAGTGGGGCAAGGAAGGCGCCAAGATTCCGCGCGAAGTTGCCCATAAAATCTTGGCCAACAGCATCAACGTGATGCAGCAACGCGACACCTCGCTCATCATCATCAGCGTGAATCGCGATAATCCCGAAGAAGCATCCAATATCGCTAACGAGTTGGCGGAGGTCTATCGTGATTCCCGGCTCAATAAAGCCATGTCGGATGCGAAAAGCGCCATTGATAAAATCGGGCAGGCGGTAAAGGAGCAGTTGCTTCGCGTGGAGGCTGCTGAAAACAATCTCCAGAAAATCCGCAAAGACCTGGATATTGCCACGTATGGGGGCGAAGGGCATTACGACGTCGATGAAATGCGCCTCCAGGAAATGGAAGGCCAATGCTTGTCCGCAAAGGCGGAAATGCTTGATAAAGAATCGTTGCTCGAGACCCTGAAGGGGCTGGAAGACAAGGATCTGATCGAGCAGGCTTCTTACATTACCTTCGACCAGATCGTCGTGAACACGGTTCAGCAGATCCAGGATATCGACGTGCAGCTCAGTTCTCTGGATGCCGATTTCGGTGCCAACCACCCGGAAGTAAAACGATATACGTTGCAAAAGGAAAAGCTCGAGGAAACGCTCAAGCAGCGCTTGCAGGCTCTCCGTAATGGCTTGGAGACCGACTATAAGTTGGCGAAAAGCAAGTACGAGCGGCTCGACCGGGAATTGTCTGCCGTCCGGTCCAGTAGCATCGAGTCTCAGGGAGAGAAAAACCGTCCGTACCGTATTGCCTCGGCGCAGCTTGAAGCCGAGCGGTTGATCTACAATCAGCTGATGTCGAAGCATCGGCAGGAAATCATTACGTTGGAAGTCCCAAGCAATCCGGTTGACATCATTGATGTGGCGGAACCGAACCGTCGACCGGTAAGCCCCAATCTTTTCATGAATGTTTTGCTGAGTATTTTTGTCGGCTTGGGCGCGGGCGTGGGCTTGGCTTACTTTATCGAATATCTCGATACTTCCATTAAGACGGCGGACGACGTCGAGCGCATCCTTGGGTTGCCGGTGCTGGGGTTGATTCCCCAGAAAGTGCGCCCGTTGATCGAAGAAGGTCCGGACAGCGAGCATTCCGAGGCCTACCGTGTATTGCGCACGAATCTGGCCTTTACGGAAGGTGGATCGCATCGCGGTGCGTTCTCCGTTCTTTCCAGTGGAGCCGGTGAAGGTAAGTCGACGACCTGTTTTAACTTGGCTTTCGTTTGCGCACAGCAGGGCGAAAAGGTGCTCTTGATTGACGCCGACTTGCGTCGTCCGGTTCAGCACACGATTCTCGGGGTTTCGAACCGCTTCGGTTTGACCAATGTTCTTTTGCGGGATGTTCCGGTGGAGGAAGCCATCAAGGCTACCAGCGTTCCAAACCTGCATTTCCTCCCGTCCGGTCGTCTGCCTCGGACCTCGCTGGGTGTTTTGGATCCCAAGCGGATCGGTGAGTTGATTACCTCCTTGAAATCAAAATACGACGTGGTGTTGATTGATACTCCGCCGTTGGTGGGGATCAGCGATTCTTCCATTATCGCGAAGGAAACCGATGGCGCCATCATCGTTGTCCAATACCGCAAATATCCGCGCGATATGCTCATGAAGGCAAAACAGATGGTCGAGGCGCTTGGCGTCAACGTCATCGGAGCCGTCTTGAACAACATCAACATCATGCGCGACGATTACTATTACTACTACCACTCCTATTACTCGGACTACTACCACAGCTCTCAGAGCGATGTGCTGTCCGATGATCAGGTGTAGCGACTGGAAGCTTTACGAGGTAAATGAAAATGAAGTGTGTTTTCCCTATGATTGCCGCAGTGTTGGTATCTTTCCTGATCAATGGTTGTGTCTTGCAGCCCGTTGATTCAACGATGGCAATTCCTTCCTCGGGCGATATCGCGGTCGAGGCAACCAGCGAGAAAAAGTCATCGTCCAATGATATCAGTGCCTATCAGCTGCAGCCGTTGGATCCGCTCTATATCCGGTTCAGCGGCATCCAAGAGCAGCAGCAGTTGGAGTTGGTGATCGATGAGAACGGCAAAATCGGCCTGTTGCATTTGGAACCGATCAAGGCGGCCGGGCTGACGACTTCCGAACTCGAACAGAAAATAGAGAAGCTCTACATTGATAACGGGATCTATAAAAACGTCTCCATCAACGTGACGATGACGGCCATGGTTTTCTATGTGCAGGGCGAAGTCAACCAGCCCGGCCAGTTCCCGTTAACCACCGGAACCACGCTGCTGCAGGCCATTGCCGGCGCGCGCGGCTATACGGCATTTGCCTGGAAAACCAAGGTCACCATTTCCCGCCATGGAAAAATCTATCGCTTCAATATGAAGGAACTGGAAAAGGATCCTTCCAAGGATGTCAAGATCGAGGCGGGCGATGTGATCAAGGTTCCGCAGCACTGGTACTAGTCGGCAAGCGCCTGAAAGGCGGATAGAAGATGGACATGCAGGCATCGGCCAAACGAATCGGAATCATGGGCGGTTCGTTCGATCCCGTGCATGTCGGCCACCTGATTATTGCCCAGGATGCCGCTGAGCGCCTCGAGCTTTCGGAAGTCATCTTCATTCCGGCGGCCATTCCTCCCCACAAACAGCACGTGCAGCAGGTCGATGCGGAACATCGCTTGAACATGTTGCGGTTGGCGGTCGAAACGGACATCCGGTTCTCGGTTTCGGATACGGAGTTCCAGCGCGGTGGGGTCTCCTATACCATTGATACAATCCGATCCATGAGAGAGGAACATCCCGGTGCCGGCTTGGTTTTGATTGTCGGTTCCGATACGTTGGTCGACCTGCACAACTGGTACAAGATTGACGAGTTGCTGAACCTTTGCGAAGTTGCCACCTTTCTGCGGCCGGGTGAACGTTGCCTGGATGCGATCGCGGAAAAGGTGAACGTGCCCGAGGAGCACAGGAAGCGACTCCTCAAGAATGTAATCGAAGCGCATCTGGTAGAGATTTCTTCGACGGAGATCCGCATGCGCATCGCCGAGGGACTGGGTATCCGCTATTTGGTGCCGCCCGAGGTGGAAATGTATATTTACGAACATGGCCTTTATCGAGGCTGAGGTGAAACATGGAAAAAGATTTTGAAATCATCAAGCAGATCGTCGGTTTTCTCGATGATCGGAAAGCAGAAGACATCGTGGCGCTCGACCTGCGGGAGCACGCCAACATTGCCGATTATTTTGTCATTGCAACCGGGGCCAACAAGCCGCATCTCAAGGCGCTATACGATGGTCTCCAGCGCCTCTTCAAGGATGCGGGTTTCAAGGGCTACCACAAGGAAGGCGTGCCCGATAGCGGGTGGATGATCATGGATTACCACGGCATCATGGTGCACATCTTCGAGCGCGAGCTCCGCGAGTTCTACGATCTCGAAAAGCTCTGGAAGGATGCGCCGAAAGTCGAACTGGAGGTCGGGGAGTAATGGCATTCAAGGTCTACAATACGATGAGCCGGGCCAAAGAGGAACTCGTTCCCCTCGATGGCAAGCATGTCCGCATGTATACCTGCGGCCCCACGGTCTATAACTATGCCCACATCGGCAA
>NZ_JBFJYW010000033.1:0-18037 GCF_041622395.1 Pontiella sp.
TCCAAGGAGTAGTCAATGAGTGAATATGCGCAGATTCCCATGCAGTTTGTCGGTCCGGTGAAGGTGTCGGGGAACACCATCGAAGGCGAGTTCGAGGTGCCGCTGGCGACCTATGAAACGCCGCTGTGGCCCTCGGTCAATCGCGGAGCCCGCGTTTCGATGAACTGCGCCGGCGGCATCAAGTGCACCGTGGTAGACGACCGCATGACCCGCTCCGTCCTGTTCGAGGCGCCGGATGCCGGCGCCGCCCTTATCGCGCTGGAAAAAATCAAGCAGGCCCGCGCCGAGCTGGAGCACGTGGTTGCCGGCACCAGCCGTTTTGCCAAGCTGATCGACCTCCATTCCCAGATCGCCGGCAACCTGCTCTTTATCCGCTTCGAGTTCACCACGGGCGATGCCTCCGGCCATAACATGTGCACCCAGGCCGCCGAGGCGCTGATGAACCACCTGCTCGGAAAGCATCCCGATCTGCAATACGGGTCCATCTCCGGAAACTATTGCTCCGATAAAAAGGCCACCGCCGTTAACGGCATCCTCGGCCGCGGAAAATACGTCGTCGCCGAACTGCTCATTCCCGGCAAATTCGTCCGCCGCTATCTCAAGAGCACGCCCGAAAAGATCGTGCAGCTCAACATCCGCAAGAACCTGATCGGCACCATGCTGGCCGGCGGCTCGCGCAGTGCCAACGCCCACTTTGCCAACATGCTGCTCGGCTTCTATCTCGCCACCGGGCAGGACGCCGCCAACATCGTCGAAGGTTCCCAGGGCCTTACCATGGCCGAGGTGCGCGGCGACGATCTCTATTTCGCCGTCACGCTGCCCAACCTCATCATGGGCACCGTCGGCAACGGCAAAGGCCTCGATTTCGTTCTCGAAAACATGCGCCGCATGGGGCTCGATGCCGATCGCGAACCCGGCGAAAACTCCAAGCGCCTCGCCTGCCTCTGCGCCGCGCAGGTGCTCTGCGGCGAACTCTCCCTGCTCGCCGCCCAGACCAACCCCGGCGAACTCATGGACGCCCACCGCCGCATCGAACGCAAATAAACGGGAAAGAACCGTTCTGCGGTTGCGGCTTTGTTTCTGTTTCCGTGTTTGGTGAAGAGTTTGTGAAAACGGGTTGCCGTCGACGGTGGGTTTTGCCAGCATGGCGCCATGAGCAAGTTGATCTGGATTGGGCTATTGGTTGGCGTCTCCTGTTTGGCGGCACCGGAGCATGTGGAGCGGCATGCCGTACAGCTGGTAACGGTGCTGCGTCAAGCGGACGATGCCTATTACAACGCCGGCGAGCCCATCATGGGCAATGCCGCCTACGATACGCTGCGCAGCCAATACGATGCGTTGGTTGCCGCCTATCCGGAGTTGCCGGATCGATTGACGGTCGGGGCCGATCTCCCGGATGACGCGCAGCGCGTTGAGCACACCAAACCCGTTTTGAGTTTGAAAAAGGCGTATGCCGATGCGGAGGTGGCGGCATTTCTGGAAACGTGCGGCGCGGAGCGGGCGTATTGCGTGGAGCCCAAACTCGATGGGCTGACGATTGTGTTGCGCTATCGCAACGGGTTGTTGGTGCAGGCCCTCACGCGGGGCGATGGCCAAAGCGGGTTGGAGGTCACCGCTGCGATCGTGGCGGCGGGCTGCGTGCCGGTGTCGCTGAAGAATGCGCCGGAAACATTGGAGCTGCGCGGCGAGCTGCTGCTGTCGTTTGCCGCCTTCAATGCGCTGAACGACCGGCGGCGCGGCGAGGGGTTGGCGCCGTTTAAGCATCCGCGCAATACGGCCGCCGGCACGCTGCGGTTGAAGGACTATGCCGAAATCGCCCGCCGCGGTTTGGCGCTGCGAATCTTCGAAGTCATCGAAACCGAATCCCCGCCGGTGAGCCATTCGGACGCGCTGGCCATGGTGTCGGCGCTCGGATTGCCGACCGTTGACTGCCGGGTGGTTTCCGGGGGCGAGGTGTTGCCCGCCGTCGAACGGATGTACCGCGCAGGGTTGGACGCTGCGTTCCCGACGGACGGCGTCGTGATTCGGCTCGATGAGCGGGCCGCGTTTGAACGGCTGGGGGCGACGGCGAAATATCCGCGCGGCGCCCTTGCGCGCAAATACCGCGCGGCATCGGTGGAGTCGACCTTGCTGCGCGTGGAGTGGACGCGCGGCGAAACCGGCCGCCTGACGCCGGTTGCCCATTTCGAACCGGTCGAGCAGGGCGGGGCCACCCTGCAATGCGCCAGCCTGCATAGCCTGGATCATCTGCGCGCGCTCGACCTGATGATCGGCGACCGGATCCAGGTGGTTCGCGCCGGAGGCTCCGTGCCGGAAATCATCGGCCGCAGCCCCGCCCCGCGCACGGGACGCGAAACGCCCATTCCGCCCCCGGAAAAATAGTGCCCTGAACCTCCTCGGCAAACCAGGGCGACGCCGCCGAGATCCTGTGGGGACCGCCGCAGAAAATCGGGAAGGGGCTCGCGGCACGCGACAACGAATCCGGTGGCTGGTTTCCCTAGGTTTCGCCCATCCCGTTGAGCCGGCGGGCCATGCGGGAGGCATATTGGTCGGTCATGCCGGAAATGTAGTCGGTGACTTTCAGCAGGGAGGGGTAGAGCGCGTCGCCGTATTGCGGGGCCTCGAATTTCATCAGCGCCATCACCTGTTCGCATCGGTAGGATACCGCTTTGTTTTCGATCCGCTCGCGCGTGGCGGCGCAGAAGAGTCCGAGCAGGTCGCCGATGAGCCGATAGCCGCCGAGTTGGAGTTCCATTTTACGGTGGTCGGTATAGACCCGTTTCCGCGCCAGGTTCACCGCCGCGTCCAGCGGGCCGCTGACCGCTTCCGGGCAGAGGCCGATCAGGCCGCTCTTGAAATGGGTGTTTCCCGCGAGCAACTTTTTTTCGTTCGCCGCGAAGGCGTCGGCAACCGCGTGGACGGCTTTGGCGATGGCCCGGGCGCGGAGAAAGGAGAGTTGGTTGCGCTCGCTCAATTGGGGGTTCGCCTTTTCGCCGCCAATGGCCTCGAGCGCATCGCGGACGAGGGCGAAGGAGAGCAGGCCGATCTCGGCGGCATCCTCCAGGTCGATGATCCGGTAGCAGATGTCGTCCGCGGCCTCGGCGAGGAATGCGAGGGGGTGGCGACAATAGCGGCCGTCTTCATCCGTTGGCAATCCGGTGGCGGTTGCCACCGCTTCCAGCAGATGCCGCTCGGCCTGGAACGCGCCGAACTTTTTCTTTTCGCCCGCATGGGGGCTCGTCCAGGGATATTTCATCAGCGCGGCCAGCGTGGCGTGCGTGAGCCGCATGCCGCCTTGGCCGGGGTTGTGTTCGACGTTCGTCAGCAGGCGAAAACCTTGGGCATTCCCCTCGAAGCAACGGAAGTCGAGCTGCTCGCGGTCCGACAGCCCTTCGAGCAGGTGCGCGTTTTGTTCGGCGCTGAACCACTGCTGAATCGCATCCTCGCCCGCATGGCCGAAGGGCGGGTTGCCGATGTCGTGCGCCAGACAGGCGGCCTGCAGGATCTGGCTCAGATCGGTGGGGTCGATGCCTTCGAGTTTTTCGCCCACCGCCATGCCGAGGCTACGCCCGACGATCGAGACCTCCAGGCTGTGGGTGAGCCGCGAGTGCACATGGTCGTTTCGCGATAGCGGGTGGACCTGGGTCTTGTCGCTCAGTCGCCGAAACGGATGGCTGAACGCAATCCGATCGTAGTCGCGGTGAAAGCCGGAGCGTCCGGCTTGCGGTTCCGTGCGCGGGGCGAGCAGGCGCTGTTCATCAAGCAGTTGTTTCCAGTTCATGGGTGGTGTCATGCGGCGTCTTCCTTCGAGGGTCGGTGAAAGCGGGGATCATGGCGATGAACGTATGCGAGGGCAAGACCGCACTGGGTTTGAGCCGGTCCCCGGCAGGGGGGCGTTGGCGGATGGTCTGCATGCAAACCGTTTCCTAACCCCGCGCTTGCCGAATCTTCATGGAACCCCAACCGCATCCATAGCGACGCCTAATGTTTTCCTAATGGGCCATCCGCCTAATGGGGCACGTCGAAGGGGACAACCCTGCTGGAACGAAATGTATTTTAACGAACCCACCACTTTGACGTTTCAGCGGGATTGGCCGGAAACCGGGCGGATAAAAAGTTAAGGCCTCCGGTTCCACCCCGACGGCACTGGGTTGCCAACAGCAACAATGCGGGCGACCGCAGCCAAAAGAACGTTAGTCATCATTAAAGGAGAAAGCTAATGAAGAAACATTTCATCATCGCCACCGCCCTGCTCGGCGCCGGTATCGCCGCGCAGGCGGCGAACGTCGATGTGACGTCGGATATCGCGACGTCCACGACCTGGACGAAGGACAATGTATACAACCTGACCAAGCAGATCTATGTTCGCGCCGGAGCCACCCTCACGATTCAGGAGGGGACGCTGGTTCAGAGCACGACCGGCGTCGGCGGGTCGCTCGCGGTTTCCCGCGGCGCCAAGATCTACGTCAACGGTACGAAAGACGAACCGGTCATCATGACGTCCACGTCGGACACGCTGACGGAGTGGCACGAGGGCTGCAACGAATGGGGCAACCTGACGCTCATGGGGCGGGGGTTGATCGGCGCTTCGTCCGATAGCGTGCGCGACCGCGGCACCAACACCAAGACGCCGACGGGGTTGAACGTCGTGCAGATGGAAGGCTTGACCGACGACAGCGTCAACGACACCTATTACGGCGGCAACGACGACAACGACGACAGCGGTTCGATCAGCTACCTTTCCCTGCGCTACGGCGGCAAGGTGGTCGGTTTGGCCAACGAGCTGAATGGTCTTTCGCTCGGCGCGATCGGCCGCGAAACGGACATCCACCACGTTGAAATCATGAACAACGTCGACGATGGCATCGAAATCTGGGGCGGCACGGTCAACCTCAAGTACCTGAACATCTGGAACGTCGGCGACGACAGCCTGGACATCGACCAAGGGTACCGCGGCAAGATCCAGTTCGGTCTGATCGTACAGGGCTACTCGACGGATGACAGCCAGGGTTCCGGCCTCGGCGACAACTGCATCGAGATCGACGGAGCCGAAGATTCCGACGCGCAACCGGTGACCACCACCAAGATCGCCAACTTCACCGTGATCGGCAACTACCTCTCCGGCGACGGCGCAACGACCTGGCGCGACAACGCCCGCGTGCAGTACCACAACTGCATCTTCGCGGACATCGGGGAAGAGGCCGTTCGCTACGACAACACCGACGGCGACGGCGCGCAGGGTTACGGCTACAACGGTACGCTCTCGTGGGCCGATACCTGGACGACGGCCTACACCAACTATTCCGCCGTAAACTGGGTCTCCGACATCTATGCCGACCAGGCCGATTGCTACCCGGTCCAGACTTCCGGCTACCTGGCCGAAATGAAGGGGTGCCTCTTCAACTACTGCAACGAGAGCGACAGCGGCGACCAGATCCTCGCCCTGGGCATCGTCAACGGTTCCGCCGGCGCCTGGGAAAGCAACCCGGCCCTCGACAACATTGTCACCACCGCCGATCCGATCGTCGGTTTCGAACGCGGGCCAACCGTTACCCGCGGCGGTAAGAGCGTTGCCTTGGTGACCAACATCAACCCCTGCGCCCAGAACGAAGCCCTGAGCGTCGCCAATCCCGAAGCCAGCGATGGTTTCTTCGTGAATGCCCCGTTCCGCGGCGCCTTTTCCTCCAGCTACAACTGGCTGGCCGGGTGGACCTCCGTCGACCAATACGGCATGACCGAAACCGGCATGAACGGCGCTGCGCCAGCGGCCAGCATCGCGAGCGGCGTCGTGGTTTCCTTCCCGTCCGAGTTCGGCGTCGAATACGAAATCCAAGGGGCCGACAGCGCCGATGGCGATTGGTCCTACGTGGCGTCGGTCGTGGGCGACGGTTCCTATATCCAGTATGGAGATGCCGACCTGCAGGCGTCCGGGTTTTACCGGGTGGTTGTGAAGTAATCCGGCACGATCCGTATGAACGATTCCGGTGGCAGGGAACGCCCTGCCACCGTTTTTTGCCCTCGGTTTTTATAGGTGTAACAGGTTGGAATTCGATGCGATTAATTAAAACGACGTTATGGATGTGTTTGCCCGTCTTGCTGGCGGGCGGGTGTGTGGAGAAGAGCGAGTCCCCGGCCACGGTGGCGGATCGGCCCATCGCGGCCTTTCGGACCGAGCTGCTGGAGGCCGCGTTTGAATGTGCAACGGCGATTCCGCTGGCGCCCCACGTCAAGGATCGGGCGCGTTTCCAGCAGCAGGCCTTCGAGGTGGCGCTGGAGCTCGGCCAACCGGCGCGTGCACTGGCGTTTGCCGGGCAAATCCCGAACTGGCGCCAAGGCTTGGCTTACGCAAACTATGCCTACTATTGCGCGGAACGCGGCGTGACCAACCGCGTCGGCGACTATCTGGCCTTGGCCGACGCCGCCGCCCGCACGGCGGAGCAGGACTGGCGCCGCGAGCGCGTGGCCGTCCGCATGGCCCAAACCTGGGAGCTGATCGGCCGCAACGATGAAGCCGCCTTCCTCGGCAAGGCCTTGAACGAATCGGAACGGGCCCAAGCCGAGTTGATGAATACCCGGCATTGCGCCGAAGACGAATTCGACGGTTTCGCCGCCAAGCTCGATGGCCAGCTGGCCATCGGCGGACTGGATGTGCTCCGGGGCGCGCTCTCGGCCTATGCCGCGCTTTACGAACGGTTTTACGAAAACGCCGGCCGCCGCGCAATGATCGAGGAAAAGATCGCCGGCGGCTGGAGCAAGCTCCCCGTCATCGACCGGATCGATGTGTTGGAAAAGCTGGCTGAAGTCGCCTTGCAAAAAGAGGACCGGGAAAACGCCGTCCGGTTGGTCGAACAGGTGGCCGGACTCATCGCGGGCGCGGAATGGCCCGCCGAATACCACGCCCCGCTGTTGGCCCGGTTGGCCACGCTCCGCATCGAATGCGGACAAACCGAAACCGCGCTGGTTGAGCTCCGGCAAGCCCGCGATGTTTTCAACCGCGGCAAACGGGAGATTATCGATATTTACCGGACCGAGGCGTTGATTCCCGTGGCCGAGGCCTATGCCTTGGCGGGCGATTCGACCGAGGCCCGCGCAATCTATGCACTGGCGGTCGAGGAAGCCGTCGTGAATGCAAATGCCCGCCCCCGGGCCGAGGACCTCTGCCAAATTTGCCTGTCCATGGCGAAGAGCCAAACCGAACCGACCGACGCGCTCTGGACGCGCATCGGGCGAATCAAAGACGAGTTGGGGGCTCCGTGGTGAGGAACCGTTTTAACGTTTCGTTGGTGGTTGGCGGTTGCCTGTGGGGGCTGGCGGCGGGGGCGCAGCTGGGCGGTATTCGCGGAATGGCCCTGGATGCCGACTTCGAGGTGCCGCTGCCCGGCGTGAAGGTGCGTATTTCGGAAACGGGGCAGGAAACCCAGACGGGGGATGCCGGAAGCTTCTTCTTCGAACAGGTCGAACCGGGATCCTATACCGTGTTGTTCAACAAGCCGGGCTATACCCGTTTCACCAAACCGGAAGTCGTGGTGACGGCCGGGCGGCTCGCCGAAGTGGACGCTTCGCTGGCGGGCGAATACGAGGAGATGGACGAACTGGTCGTCCGCGACATCCAGTTGGGCGGCGCTTCGGAAATCGGCCTGCTCAACCTGCGCCTGGAGAGTTCCGCCATGATGGATTCCGTGGGGGCGGACCTCATGAGCCAGGCGGCGGCTTCCGACGCCGCACAGGCGTTGAGCCTGGTTCCGGGCACGACGGTGCAGGACGGCAAATACGCCGTGGTCCGCGGATTGCCCGATCGCTACGTCGTCTCCCTGCTCAACGGCGTGCGCCTGCCCACCGCCGATCCCGACAAACGCGCCGTGCAGCTCGACCAGTTTCCCGGCGCCTTGATCGAAAGCATCCAGGTTTCCAAAACCTTTACGCCCGACCAGCAGGGCGATGCCTCCGGCGGCGCGGTCAACGTGGTGCTCAAAAGCATGCCCGAAGAGCCGGTGTTGAGCTTCAAGGCGGGGGTCCAGTACAAAACGTCGATGCCCGCCGACGGGGAATTCCTGAGCTACGAGGGCGGAGGGCTCGATTTTTGGGGCACGCACGATGCCGGCGAGCGCGAACCGCAGGACGTAGGCTCCGCCTGGTCCGGAGCCATGGGCACGACGCGCGGCGCCGTGCCGGAAATGTACGATGGGTCGCTCACGGCGGGCGACCGGATCGAAGTGGCGGACGGAGTCCGGGCTTCCGCGCTTGGCAACTTTTATTACAAGACGGATGCGTCCTACATCGACCGCGCGACGGATGACAAGTGGTGGTTCAGGAACGGGGAAATGGTTCCCGTCCACTCCGGCGAGGATCCCTATGGCACCGGGGAGCTGAACGCATCGGGCACCGATTTCACCACCGCCCTGATGGATGTGGAGCAAAGCTCCGAAGAGGTCCAGTGGGGCGGTCTGGGCGCCGTCGGCCTCGAAACCGAAGACCACTCCCTGATGCTCTCCTATCTCTCCACGCATGTGGCCGAGAGCACGACCACCTTGGCCGAAGATACGCGCGGCAAGGCATTCTATGTGACCGCGCAGGTGGACGGATACGATCCGCTCGCCGCAACCTCCAGCGATGCCTACAACTCCGCCGCACCGTACCGGCGCAGCCAAACGCTGGAGTATGTCGAGCGCGACACCTCCTCGCTTCAACTCGGCGGCGAGCACGTGTTGCCGATTCCCGAGTTCGGCAAGCAAGAATTCTTCATGGTGCTTGCGCCCGAGCTGGACTGGAAGGTTTCGCGCAGCGATTCCGAACTCGATACGCCGGACAAGCGCATGTTTTCTTCCAAGTGGAACCCGGGATACGAGCAGGTGACCAGTCACCGCGGAACCGTCACCACCAACACGGTTCCTCCCGCCTATTATCAGGACAAACCACCGGTCAGCTATCTGGGGAATGCCCAGCGGATCTGGGAAAACGTCTATGAGCAAAGCCGGCAATATGCCTTCAACGGCCAGCTGCCGTTCAAGCAGTGGAGCGGCGACGAAGGCTTCTTGAAACTGGGCGTGTTCGCGGACAAGGTCGAGCGCTCCTATACCAAGGACTCGTATCAAAACCTTTCGGATGCCAACGACTCGTCCATCAACGCCGATTCGAGTTCAACGTTGAGCTGGGATGATTTTTGGACGGATGACTATCCCGGCGAAAACGATGCGATGTATGCGGCCGAGGTGGATGCCGACTATGACGGTACGCAGGAGATTTCGGCGTGGTACTACATGGTGGATGTCCCGCTGGCTTCGTTCCTCACGTTCGTCGGGGGCGCCCGCTTTGAAAAGACGGATTTGAGCGTCACCATTGTCGATCCCGAGGATGAGGTGTATTGGGTCAAGCCGGGCGAATACGGCCTCTCGCAGCTGCTGGAAGGGGAGGCCGACGTGGACTACCACCAGGACGATGTCCTGCCGTCGTTGGCTCTTGAGCTGCGGCCGCTCGATTCGATCACCCTGCGCGCGGCCTACGGCGAAACGGTGGCCCGCCAGACCTTCAAGGAGCTGACCCCCATCCAGCAGCAGGAATATCTCGGCGCCGACATCTTTATCGGCAACCCAACGCTGGAGATGAGCGCACTGGAAAACTACGATCTGCGTTTCGACTACGTTCCTTATCCGGGGGGATTGGTTTCCGCTTCATGGTTCATGAAGAAAATCGACAACCCGATCGAATACACGCAGCGCTATGTGGACAACGTCGGCTCCTACATTACGGCGGTCAACTATCCCTCCGGCGAGATGAGAGGATACGAAATCGAGTTCCGGCAGCAGCTCGGCCGGTTGTGGAGCCCGCTCGAAGGGCTGACGTTCGGGGCCAACGCCACGTTCATCGACTCCGAGGTCAGCCTGAGCAACGAGGATATCGCGGATCTGGGGGCGTATGCCGCGTCCACGCGCGACATGATGAACGCGCCGGAACATCTCTACAATCTCAACCTCACCTACGAGGTTCCGGCTCTGGGCACCAAGCTGGGGCTCTTCTACGTCGTGAAGGGCGATACGCTGGTTGCGGGGGAGAGCAACGATCTCGGCTATTATCCGTCGGTCTACGAAACCGAATACGAAACGCTCAATTTCACCGTGTCGCAGAACCTGGGCAAACGCCTTCGGCTCTCTTTCAAGGCCAAAAACCTGACCGATCCGGAAATCCGGGAAGTCTACCGTTCGGAATTCATCGGCGACGACACGGTGAAGAGCTCCTACACGAAAGGGATTTCCTATTCGATCGGCCTCGACGCCACGTGGTAACCGCCGATTAACAAACCGCTCATCGCCCCCAAACATTTCGACAATAGAAAGCTAGCCAGAGGTAAACATGAAAAAACGATTGATGATGATTTTCGCCGTTTCCGGCGCGGCGGCCTGCCTGGCGCAGGACACCGAACTCGAACGCGCCAAGGAGATGCTTTCGAAGTGGGTGGAAACCCGCAAGCTGATCTCCCAGGAAAAGGAGCAATGGGCGCTCGAGCGCGAAATGCTCGGCGACCGGATCGATCTCGTCCGCAGCGAGCGCGACTCGCTCCATTCCAAGATCCACGAAACGCAGTCGCTGATTACCGATGCCGATAAAAAGCGCGAGGACTTGGTGCAGGAAAACGATTCGCTCAAAAACGCATCGGCCACGCTCGTGAACCGGATCTTCACCTTGGAGCGCAACGTGCTGAAGTTGCTGCCGACCCTGCCGCAACCCGTGCAGGACCGCATGAAGCCGCTCAGCCAGCGCATCCCCAAAAGCCCAACGACCGACCTCTCGTTGTCGGAGCGTTACCAGAACGTGATCGGCATCGTCAACGAGTTGAACAAGAGCGCCAACGAAATCGCCGTCGTCAGCGAGGTGCGCGATCTGCCCGACGGCAGCACCGCCGAAGTGCAGACCCTCTATCTCGGTTTTGGCTGCGCCTACTACTGTACCGCCAAAGGCGATGTTGCCGGAATGGGCCGGCCCTCCGCAGACGGCTGGCGGTGGGAGCCCAACAACGCCCTTGCAAAACCGGTGGCCGACTCGATCGCGATTTTGAAAAACGAAAAGACGGCGGAGTTCATTTCGCTGCCCGTCCGGGTCGATTAACGACTTTTCGCAACCGCCTTTCCAAACCAACAGGATCTCCAGATGAACGATATAGGATTTTATTACACGCATCGGCGCAACCGTTTCGAGCGCGTCGTTGTCTTCACGCTCTGCGTACTTTGCCTTACCGCAATCTACGCGTTTGCCGGGCCCGCGCCCGAAATGGAGCAAAAGCTCGAAGCCGGCCTGCAGGAGTTGACCGGCGTCCGGCAGGCGATCGGCAAGGAAAAGCTGCCGATGGTCAAAGGCCTCAACGCCCTTGAGGACGAAGTGATGATTGTGCGCCAGGAGCACCAGAAGGTGATGCGCCAGCTCGACAGCCGCAATCTCGACCTCAACAACCTGCGCTCGGAAATCAAAACGCGCAAGGGCGAGAAAAGCTACATTTCCAACCTGCTCGGCGAATATATCCGCAACTTCGAGAGCCGCCTGCATATCGCCGAACTCGATCTGTATGGCGACGCGATCGAAGCCGCCGTGCTTGCGCCCGACAACACCAATCTTTCCGACGAGGAGATCTTCGTGCAGCAGACGGCGCTCGTCGAGGCTTCGATTCTGCGTTTGCAGAACGTTGTCGGCGGAACGGCTTTCGTCGGGCGCGCCGCCGGCGAAGACGGGATGGTCAAGGACGGGCAGTTCATCGTCGTTGGTCCGGTTGCGCTGTTTGCCGCCACCGACGGCTCCATGGCCGGAATCGCCGAGCAGCAACTCGGTTCGCTCGAACCGACCGTGATGCCGTTCGCGGACCCGGCCAACGCCGCCATGGTGGCCGCCACCGTCAAGCAGATGCAAGGCGATTTCCCATTCGACCCAAGCCTCGGCAACGCCCGCAAGATCGAGGAGACCAACGAAACCTTCAAGGAACATATCCGCAAAGGCGGCATGGTGGCCTATGTCATTCTCGGCATGTTCGTGCTCTGCGTCGCCGTCGCCCTCGTCAAATGGATCCAGCTCGCCCTCGTTCCCATGCCATCCGAAAAAGCCGTCCAGCCCGTTCTTCGCGCCATGCTGGTGAACGACTACCCGACGGCCGCCGCCGAAATCGGAAAGCTCAAAGGCCCGACCGCCGCCATGCTTGCCAGCGGCATCGACCATATCGCCGAGCCGAAAGAGCTCGTCGAAGAGGTGATGTACGAGGAGATGCTCACCACCCGCATGAGCGTCAACAGGCTGACGCCGTTCCTCGCGGTCTGCGCCTCGACCGCGCCGCTGATGGGGCTGCTCGGTACGGTGACCGGGATCATCAACACCTTCAAGCTCATCACCGTATTTGGCTCGGGCGATGTGAAGACGCTCTCGGGCGGGATATCCGAAGCGCTGATAACGACCGAGCTCGGTCTGGTGGTCGCCATTTCCGCGCTGGTGCTTTACGCCTTCCTTTCGCGCAAGGCCAAGAGCATTACCGACGGCATGGAGCAGGTCGCGATTCTCTTCATGAACCGGGCAACTCGAACCGTTGCCGGCTCCGGGGCGGTATCATGACACACGCCGCACGAATCCCGCGTCAGGCAACACATTGGAAGGAACGCGCATAATGGAAGCGACGCCCTCAATTTGGCAACAGGCCGTCGCGATCTGGGCTTCGGGCGGATGGGCGATGGTTGCCCTGGCGCTCGACGCATTCATCATCTTCTACATGGGGTCGGCCATCTTCTGGCGCATCCGGGCCAAGGGCTATCTCTACGTTACGGAAGGCAAGATGAAGACGTGGGTCAAGGATCCCGCCAAGGGCCGCGGCCCCGTCGGCAAGATGATCCGCTTCGTGATGGGCGCCACCAACCTGACGGAGATCGCGATTCGGTTCGACGAGTTGAACCAGACCGAGATTGCGCCGATCAACCGCGACCTGAAAGTGATGCAGGCCTGCGTCGGCATTGCGCCGCTGCTCGGGCTGCTCGGCACGGTGACGGGCATGCTCGCCACCTTCGCCGCGCTGGCGACGGGCTCCGGCGGCGACAAGACCATGGGCATGGTGGCCTCGGGCATTTCCGAGGCGCTGATCACCACCGAGACCGGGCTGTTGATTGCGCTGCCCGGCCTGATCTTCCAGTACAAGCTGGCCCGCGAGCATGCTCAATACAAGGCGTTTCTCGCCCACCTGCAAACCGTCTGCTCGCAACGTATTTACAAAGAAAACCAACCGGCGAAGGCGGCTTGAATGAAATCCTCCCTCACGTCTCACGCCTCACGCATTAAGGAGTAATTACCCATGGCTCGTTTTAGAAGCAACACCGACGACAGCGCCGAAGCAGCGGTCGATATTTCCCCGTTGATCGACTGCGTCTTTATTTTGCTGATCTTCTTCATCGTCACGACCACCTTCGTGGAAGAGACGGGCGTGGAGGTCGATAAA
Organism: Pontiella sp.; assembly: GCF_041622395.1. Taxonomy (NCBI): domain Bacteria; kingdom Pseudomonadati; phylum Kiritimatiellota; class Kiritimatiellia; order Kiritimatiellales; family Pontiellaceae; genus Pontiella; species Pontiella sp. The sequence goes on from NZ_JBFJYW010000033.1 coordinate 13,454, forward strand.
CCGCAGGCGGCCTCCTCGGTCCAGCTGGAAAAGACCAGCATAATGCTGGCGATCACCGACCAGGGCCAGATCGTCTACGGCGGCCGCGAGATCGGCATGGCCGGGGTCCAGCCGCTGGTCAAGCGCATGATGCAGAAGGAAGAGGTTCCCGTCATCGTGCAGGCCGACCAAAACGTGCCGGCGGGCCTGATGGTCCGCGTGATCGACGAAGCCAAACTGGCCGGAGCCGCCAAGGTCAGCATCGCCACCCGCAAAAACCAGGGCTAGAACGTGATCCACTCATTCGTCAGATTCATGGTTCGGCAGGCCGCATTCGTGGGGCTGGGCCTGGCCTTGGCCTTTGCGTTCTTCATGCTGTTGCCGATCCTTCAGGTCATCACCAAGCCGCCGAGCAAAGACCTAACGATCCGGTCGGTCGATGCCGTGGTCGAGCCGCCGCCCCCGCCGCCTCCGATGGAGGAGCCGGACGAACCGGAACCGGAGGAGCAGCCTCCGCCGCCCCCGGCCATGGACGCGCAGCCGCTCGACCTTTCGCAGCTCGAGCTTGCCCTCAACCCGGGCGACGGCGGATTCGGCGGCGGCGACTTTTCGATTGATCTCGACGGCCTGACGGGCAATGCCGAAGAGGTGGACGCCATCTTCTCGCTGTCCGACCTCGACCAGAAGCCGCGCGTGGTCTACCAGCCCGCGCCGATCTATCCGCCGGAGCTGGCCCGCAAGAACATGCAGGGCACCGTCTATGTTTTGTTCATCGTCGACAAGACCGGTCGTACCCGCGACCTCAAGGTCCAGAAGTCGACCCATCCGGCCTTCAACAATCCCGCGCTCAAAGCCGTTAAACAGTGGAAGTTCGAGCCGGGCAAGCGCAAGGGCAAGCCCGTCCAGTTCCGGATGCGGGTGCCCATCACGTTCCAAAAATAGGACCCATTATGAAAACTAAACGAATCGATATTTCCGCTTCCCGTTTCGCGGGCGGGCACGGCGGCACGGCGGTTTGCCCGTTGTTCCGTCGCTCCGTCTCCACATTGGCAATGGGGTCGTTCCTGTTCGCCGGCGCCGCTTCCGCCAACGAAATGCTCGACCTGCTCGATGCGCTGCCGGGCGGAAAAACGGACCGCGGCCCCGCCCTCGCCGAGGTGGTCCACGCCGAAGCGGACATGTCGGCCATCGAAAAAAAATCGGTTGCCGGCCGGAACCCCGGAACGCTGCAGGACCTCTCCGTCTGGGACGACGAACGCTTCCAGAAAGCGTTTCTTGCGAGCTATGGCGCCAATGCCGAGATCGAGCCGCGCGTTTCGGCCGTCGAGCGCGAACAGCTGCAAAAGGTCATGGATATCATGTCGGAAGAAGACGACCTGCAAAAGGCCATGAAGCAGCTCCGGAAGGTCACCAAGGAATCCTCCTCCGCACTTTTCGATTTCACCATCGGCAACCTCTACTTCCAGCAGGACGAGCTGCCGGAGGCGCTGGGGTGGTACGACCGGGCGATCGCCAAATTCCCCACCTTCCGCCGCGCCTACAAGAATGCCGGGCTCATCCACGTTCGCAACGGCGATTTCGGGAAGGCGTTGCCGTTCCTGACCAAGGTCGTTGAACTGGGCGGGCACACCTCGATCGCCTATGGGTTGCTCGGCTTCGCCTACGGCTCCACGGAAAACCATCTCTGCGCCGAGTCGGCCTATCGCCAGGCGATTTTGCTCGATCCGGAAACGGTCGATTGGCAGCTCGGCCTCGCGCGCAGCTTTTTTAAACAGCAAAAATTCGGCGATGCCGCCGGGCTCTGCGAGACCCTGATTCAACGGCAGCCGGACAACGCCGAATTCTGGTTGCTGCAGGCCAATGCTTATCTTGGCCTCAAGCAACCGATGAAGGCCGCCGAGAACTATGAGTATGTCAACGCCATGGGCCAGGCCACCTCGGCCAGCATGACCATGCTGGCCGACATCTACATCAACGAAGCGCGTTGGGATATGGCGGCCGATGCCTACCTGCGCGCCTACGAACTCGATCGCGACAACAACCCCGCCACGCCGCTGCGCGCCGCCAAAATCCTGGCATCGCGCGGCTCGCTCGACCAATCCAAGCGCATGCTCAACCGCGTGGCCGAAAAGAAATCCGCGCTCGATCCCGCCGAGCTCAAGGAGTTGCTGAAGCTGCAGGCGCGCGTCGCCGTGGCCGAGGGCGGCGGCGCGGAGGCCGTCAAGATGCTCGAAGAGGTGGTCGAAGTCGATCCGCTCGACGGCGAGGCGCTCATCCTGTTGGCGCAACACTATGGCCGCAACGTTCCGGAAAAGGCGATCTTCTACTACGAGCGCGCCGCCAATATCGAAAGCCACGAAGCCGAGGCCAAGCTCTACCACGGCCAGTTGCTCGTGGGGCAGGCGAAGTATGGCGATGCGCTTCCGCTTCTGCGCCGCGCCTACGAGCTCAAACCCCGCCCCGACATCGAAGACTATGTCAAGCAGGTCGAGCGCATCGCCAAAACCCGCGGCTAACGCCGTAAAGCGCGGCCGCTCGAAGGGGAACCCTTCGCCATGCCGCGCTTCCGTGTTCGGTATTCGGGATTTCCATGAATTTGTTTTTGATCGACGGTATTGCTCCGTTTTTCCGGGGGTGCGACCAACCGGTCGTCAATTGGTCGAAAGTCCCGTTTTCGCACGTGGAAACGGATGGCCGGCTCGATCCGCTCCGCTGCGTCCGGATTCGGGCCGAGTTCGAAACCTTCTGCCGCAAGGCGGTCGCGGCGGGTTACAACGCCGTGACGCTCGATGATCTGGCCCATCTTTGCATCTTCGCGTTCTACGATGAGCGGCTGAAACAAAAGCTTTCCGCTTACCGCTGCTTTTTTGGCGAGTTGTTCGCGGTGGCGACCGCGGCCGGGCTTGTGCCCTACATTACGACCGACCTGCTTTTCTTCAACGAGGCGATCGACCGCCACCTCGCGAAAAGCGACGATGCACTGCGTACATTCGCCGCAGACGCCTGCCGGCAGCTGTTTGAAAAATTTCCGATGGTCGGCGGCATCATCGTCCGCATCGGCGAGGCCGACGGGCTGGACGTCGAGGGCGACTTCCGCAGCCGGTTGGCGATCCGCACGCCGCGGCAGGCGCGCAGAATGATCCAGGAGTTGTTGCCCGTGTTCGAGGAGTTCGATCGGCTGCTGATCTTCCGGACCTGGAGCGTCGGCGTCGGCAGGGTGGGCGACATCAGCTGGAATCCCGACACGTTCGATGCCGTCTTTGCCGGGCTCGAAAACGACCACTTCATCATTTCCATGAAGTATGGCCCGTCCGACTTCTTCCGCTATCTTCCGCTCAACCGGCTCTTTTTCCGGGGCGGTCACCGAAAGCTGGTCGAATTCCAGGCGCGGCGCGAATACGAGGGGTTCGGCGAGTACCCGTCGTTCATCGGCTGGGATTACGAAGCGATTCGCAATCAGCTCGTTGGCCAGCGCAGTATTGCGGGAATTTCCGTTTGGTGCCAGACGGGCGGATGGAGCGGATTCCGCCGTCTGACCTGGCTCGACGACAACGCCGTTTGGAACGAGATCAACGCGTTCGTCACCGTCCGCCTCTTTCGCGACGGCATCAGTGCCGACCAGGCCATCCAGCAATACTACCGCGAACATTTTCCCGATCCGCATTGGCGCCCGTTGCAGGAGTTGCTTCGGCTCTCCGACGAGGTCGTTAAGGAACTGCTCTACATCGAGGACTTTGCATCGCGCAGAATCTATTTCCGCCGCCTGCGCGTTCCGCCGCTCGTCACGGTTTACTGGCGGCACATCGTTGCCAACCATTTCATGCGGAAATTCATGCGTTGCTATGTCGCCGACGGCCGGCGCGTCGTCGAGGAGGGGTTCCGCGCGCTCGGTAAAATCAAGCGCATGGAGGTGTTGGCCAACCGGCTCGGTCTGCCCGTCGAGGATCTCCGGTTCCAGTACGACACCTTCAAGCTCGTCGCCACCGTCCGCGAATACTATTTCCTCGATTTTACCGACCAAATCGAAACGCGCTTGATCCGCATGAAGCATGAATACGAAGCGAAATACGACGAACCGCGCTACACCCTCATGCTCGATTTCTCGCGCTTCAAGTTGCGCCGCGCCCATCTGAAACTCATGCTCAAAATGATGTTCCGCGGCGAGCATGGATACCGCCTGTTCGACCGCATCGTCACCCTCAACCTGCTCGCAATCCTCTATCCGGTCTTGAAACGTTTCGGCCAAAAAGCCGTTCCCGATTTCGCCGCCGAATCCGCCATGGGCATCGACTCGATCTTTAAGTGAAGAAAATGTTCGTAGTCCCGCCTCTCGGCGGTCCGTACGAACAGGGTGGATGGCGTCGTGCTTCTCTGCGTACCTCCGTGGGTTTCCTCGGGATTGGAACTTAACTGCCGAGTAGCTTTGTGGGTGAAAACACCTGCAAATATTAGAAATGTAGAGAAAAGACCTGCAAGAAAGTGTGTTGACTTGGTTTAAGCAACTGGTCGGGGATTCTGGCGCCGGCGGAGTCGCGTATGTGCAGCTCAACAGCGAACCCACCGAATACGACACGGACCGCGACGGTATCGACGATGGGTATGAAA
>NZ_JBFJYW010000034.1:0-17945 GCF_041622395.1 Pontiella sp.
CATTGACCTGCACGGTTCCGCCGCCTACGAGCTGGTTGGCCAAGGGTTCGATGAAGATATGCTGGATCTCTTCGGCCACGACGAACGAGCGCAGGACGGAAGCGGCCGCCGCATAGGTTACGTCGCCCGCCTGCGCGGCGACCACCTCGACGGTTCCGGTGCCGGTGAAATAGACGCGATTGCCGGCGTTGGTCGCCGGGCCGGACTGCACCGAATAGGCAACGGGCAGGCCGCTGTCCGCCGATGCATCGAGCGCAACGGAACCGAAGGCGAGCTTTTGATGGGGGATCGTTTCGAAGGAGATGGTTTGCTCCACGCCGTCGACTTCGACTTGATTAATTACGCCGACGGCGTCGAGATCGAGGCCCGCGCTCCCTTCGGTAGGGTACGGATCGTATATGCCGAAGCCCGAAGCATCGTTCTGCGAACCGTTGCCGACGATATCGATGATCCTCACGTGGGTGATGCCGTTAAGATCGAGGTACGGGAAATTGGCCGTAAGCGCCGCCGCATACTCGCGGGAAAAGAACCACGGGTTCTCGTCGTAGTAGCGGTCGTAGGCTTCCTGCAGCTCGGCGAGGTCGAACGGGGTGCCGTAGCCGTGGCGGTATTTGGAGGCCAACCCATGAATATCGGACGCATAATGCCCGCCAAACGGCGAGACCGGCGTATCGGCGGCATAGAAGTTCGGGAACCGGCAAAAGTGCTCGCCGTCGGACGAGACCTCGACCCAGGCCAACTCCAAAAAGACATCGTTCATCGCATTTTCGAACACCGCGAAATCGTAGCCCTCCCCGTCGGAAATCGGGCGGGAAAAGGTGAGCGTGATTTCGCCGCCGCTGCCGAGGCAAACGATACCGGTATCCGTGACACCTTCGGCCGGGCCCAACGCCTTCGCCGGCGTTTTCCATTTGGCAGCAACATTGGTTCCAAAGGAGATATCGGCATAGTCGTCCGCCCATCCCACGAAGCGGACGTCGTCCATGTGAATGGCAGTTGAATCGCCTTCCCCGACGGCCCCGGCCCACGGCCATGTTTCGGGGGTTTCGAGCGCCGATGCGGACACTGCGGCAAACAACCAGACGAATCGAAGAAGCGTTCCCATCAGAACTCCACCTTGACGCCACCGAAGAACGCGCGGCCAGAACCGGGATAGTAGCCCCCGCCATAGGCACTGTCGATGTAGTCCTTATCCAGCAGATTTTCCACTTTGGCATAGGCCGTCACCCGGTCGCCGACCGAGAAATCCGCCTGCAGGGCGACCCGTCCGTAGGCGGGGAGTTCCCGGTCGTCGTTGGCATAATCGCCGCCCTGGAAGCGGGACGCAACCCAAGCATAGGCCGCGGTCACCCGCACCCAAGCCAGCGGTTCCACCCAAAGAGCCAGGCGGGTATTCGCATCCGGCACCAACGGCACCCACTGCCCATCGTTTGCGCCGCCATCGAAGGTGGCGCGAACGAACGACGCCAGGGCCGACGCCCCGTAATGCTTCTTGGCATACGCCAGTTCGAGGTCGGCTCCCACGCGCCGGGTGGAACCGATATTGGTGTTTTGCTCCTCCACGGAATCGTATGCGATCTCATCGTCCATCATCAGAAAAAACAGCGTGGCGGACGAGCGCCAGGCGTTTGACTGCCACTTGCCGCCGACCTCGAAGTTATGCCCGGTCTCCGCCTCCAGCTTTTCGTTGAAGGGATCGGCCAGCGCATAGCCCTGATAGGAAATCACTTCGTCCAGCGCCGGATAGCGGTAGACCATGTCGTATCCGCCCCACAGGCTGATGGACTCCACGGGGCGCCAGACCACGGAAAACGCTCCCACCCATCCTTGCTTTTCCACATTTTCATCGAACGAAGATCCCGCCACGGGATCCGTCGTGTAATCGGGATTTTCAACGACGATCCCCCAGCGGTTGGTAATGAATTGTTGCAGGTTTTGCTTATCGTACTCGACGTTTTCGCCGTGGGTGCGCGCATAGCTATAACGCGCACCGCCGCTGAGCGTCACCGTCGCCGAAACGGGCAACTGCGCCCAGACGAAGGGTTCCGCCGTAATGCGGTTCAATTGCGCGCGGTTGAAGCTCGTGTCGCGATCGCCCTCGAAATCGAGCGTATCGCAGAACAGATCCAGCCCGGTGCCGACATAGCGGTCGTCGTCGCCGAAGTTGAGCTTCGGAGAAACGGAATAGCCGAACTGCTCGTTTTGGCCCAGCGTCCCGCTCAGCTCCCAATCGATATCGCGCCAGCTCACGCCGCCATTGAGCTGAACGCTGCCCCATTCGCGCTCGCCCTCCCAAAGGAGCGTTGCCAGGGCGCTGTCGGTTTCGGAAAACTGGTCGCCCTCGTTGGACGACTGAGTGGGATCTTCCAGATAATCCGCATAGGTCAAGGGGCCGGGATATTGGCTGTAGCTCTGGCCAACGGATGCGCGCAGCACGATCGAATCGGATTCGCCGACATCCGCGCCAACGCTCGCGTTTGCGTTTTTGTTCCAGGAAAGGGAATTTTCGCGATAGCCCTCGTCGCGCTGAAAGGCCGCGCCCGCGTCGCCGAAGAAGAGGCCTGCGCCACCGGAAACGCGGGCGCCGAAGGCCGAAGAACCGAAGCTGCCGGTCGCGGCATAGGCCTCCGCGGCGGGCGCGCCGCCCTTGCGCGTCGTGATCTTGACGACCCCCGCGACGGCGTGGTTGCCGTAGAGCACGCTCTGGCCGCCGCGCAGCACCTCGATCGATTCGATGTCGCTCAACGGAAGCTGCTGCCAATCGAAGACGCCCATATCGGGACGGTTCATTTTTTGGCCATCCACGACGACCAGCACGCGCAATCCGCTGTTTTCGCCGAAGCCGCGCATGGCGAGCTCCCCGGCGTCACCCTTGCCGTTGGGCGAACGAAAGAGAACGTTCGCCTCTTGGGCCAGCAGGTCGGGAATGCTCTGCGCCTTCGATTGCTCGATGCATTCCCGGTCGATGACCGAGACGTCCGATGCCACATCGAGCACATCGGTCGAAAGCGCATCCAGCCGCGAGGCCGAGACCACGATGGCGGAGTTGGTTCCCGCAAACACGGGAACCGCGGCGACCAGGGCGAGGGCAATATGCGGCCGGAACGGCATGGTTTCGGCCTAGCGGAGGAGGTAGTTGCGCTTCTTGCGGAACCAGACCATGCCGCCCAGTCCGAGCACCATCAACGAGAGGGTTCCGGGTTCCGGAACCACATCGATCTGGTCGATCGCGAAGTAGGCCGGCGTGTTCATGCCCCACGCCCCGGTATCGGACGAGGAGAGCGAAAAGGTCAACGAGCCGACATCGGAACCGAGCGAGGTCAGATCGACCAATTCCCAGTCGTTGACCAAGTAGTCATTCTTATCGTCGCCTTCGGTGTAACCGGCGAAATCGGCGAGCATCCACTCGACCGAACCCACGCTATCCCCCGCCGTGTTTTTGCCCTCGATCGTCAGCTTGAACCAATCGTTGGTGGAGAACGCCTGGGTGAATCCACTGGAGGCGTTGATCATCTCCAGCGCGGCATAGGCGGTGTTATTGACGCGCAGGCTGTTGACGGTCGAGGCGGCCCCCAGCGTAAGCATAGGAGCAACGCCGTTGAACGAATCGACGTAGCCGACGGCGTAGACGCCGCCGTCGGAATAGTCCATGCCGTCGCCGTAGACCGCATATTCGTTCAGGTAGCTTCCGTCGGCGGGGTTGTTGACCTCGGAATAGGTGAATCCGCCCCAGGAGGATCCCCAGGCATTGGTGAACACGCCCATGCGGAAAGATGCACCGCCCGTGCTCCAATCATGGGTACCTTGGGTGGTCGGGCGGTAGTAGCCATCCGCCCCGGTATCCAGCGTGTTGAAATCGATTACGGCGGCATGCGCCACTCCGGCCAGGGCCGCGAGCGCGACCGACATCGTTGTTTTTTTCATTCGTCATATCCTTCCGCCCGTAGATCGCAGGCGTTCTTGGTTTAGGTTGGGGACCCTGCGCAGGCATAAAAAAACGCCCAAAGCCCCCGGACGATTGATCCGCTGAGCCTCCTTTAGTGCGAAAGAGTCCAACATCTTGAAGGCTTGAAAGTTCTGGCTGAGGGAACGACTCCCATCACAGTTGCGCTACAGCGCCGGGTTTGCACCGGACTTCCGCCAAGTTCTTCACGAAGGGGCGGAACTTAGGCGGTGCGGACCCACATGTCAACCACGCGTGCCGCGGTTTGGGGAAGGCGCTTCCCAACGCAGGGAAAAAAACCTATGGTGGCGCCCGAACAACCCAAACAGGTCTTTTTTATGTACGGATTAATGATGAAGGGCGGCGTGATCATGTGGCCGCTGCTGGCCTGCTCGATCGTGGCGCTGGCGATTCTCTTCGAACGGCTCGTCTTCTGGCTGCAGATCTTGAGGAACAAGAACCAGCCCTTGGTCAACCGCATCTTCTCGCTCACCGAGGAGGGCGATTTCGCGACGGCCATCCAAGAGGCCGAAGGAACCCGGTGCCTCGTCTGCCGCATTCTGGCCAGCGGACTCGCGCACCGCAACTATGGCCTGGCCCAATCCCTCGAGGCCGCGGCCATGTTCGAGATCGAAAAGATGAAGCGCTACCTCTCCGTACTCGACACCATCATCACCGCCGCGCCGCTGCTCGGCATTCTCGGCACGGTTTCGGGCATCATTCTTTCGTTCGACCTGCTCGGCGACGCGGGCATCGAGGATCCCAAGGCGGTCACGGGCGGCATCGCGCAGGCGCTCATCACCACGGCAACGGGGCTCTCGATTGCCATCGTCACCCTGCTGCCCTACAACGCGCTGACGCGCAAGGTCGAAAAAGTCACCCGCCACCTCGAACAACTCGTCACCTGCTACGAAGTCACCGTCCAGAAGGGCCAGGAAGCCCGGCAAGCTTCGACAAAATAATTACGGACAAAATCATTCATGCCGATTGAATTAGAATCCCCCATCAACCGAATTACCGAAAAGGAATTCCATGAACTTGATTTCAGAATCATGCGAATCGCCTTCGACATTCACAATGATCTGGGAAGGTTTTATGACGAAAAAATATATCAGGCCGAACTGGAACGCAGGTGCAGCAAAGCCGGTATTGAGACGACGCGGGAATTCCAGATTAAGCTTATTCATAAAGACTACACGAAGCCGTTGTTCATCGACCTGCTCCTAAACAAAGGTACCGTGTACGAATTAAAAACCATGAAATCGATTGTTGATCCGAATCGGATCCAAACGCTCAATTATCTTTATGCCACCGATACTCAACACGGAAAACTCATGAACTTCCGCCCCAAATCGGTCGAGCACGAATTTGTTTCCACCCAGTTGAACCATAGCAAACGTCGCAATATTGAAGTTCATGATCCAGCATGGGCAAAAACCTGTTATACCGAAAAACTCAGGCACCTTGTCATCGACCTGCTCTATGACTGGGGAGCATTCTTCGACACCGACATCTATCTTGACGCCCTTTGCCATTTTCTCGGAGGCAAGGAAAAGGTCCTTCGCAAAATCTCAATTAAATCCGGCGACGTAACGCTAGGAACGCAAACAATCCCCCTCCTAACCGAAGACCACGCATTCTGCCTCACATCGGTAAGCAAAGACATCCCCGCCTATAAAAAGCACCTTGCGAGGTTCTTAAATCATGCCCAACTGGAAGCCCTGCACTGGGTCAACCTTAACCGTTCCAGCATCGGTTTCACGTCCTTGAGCAACGAATCATTTTGTCCATAATCATTTTGTCGAACGATGAAGTTAAATTCCGGATATGAAGCGAAGAAGGCGCGGGTGGAGATGTTGCCGCTGATCGATGTGGTGTTTCTGCTGCTGGTCTTCTTTATCTACGCCATGGTTTCGATGGTGGTGCATCGCGGCCTGAAGGTCGACCTGCCGCGCGCGAACACGGCCGCCTTGGAAAAAAACGACTATATCTCCATCACCATCGACGCCGAAAACCGGCTGTTCCTCAACGGCGAAGCGAGCGAAGCCGAAGGCCTGGCGGAAAAGGTGCGCCAACTTCGCGGCGAGCCAAAGAAGCCGGTCTTTATCGAGGGCGATACCCAGGCGGACCTTGGGCTCGCCATTGAACTGCTCGACGACCTGAAGAACGCCGGAATCGAGGAGGTTGCCTTTTCATGCAAAGCGGAAAACCCCTAGTCGATCTGCCGTTGGTTGCCGGCGTACTGCTTTCGGTTTCGGTCCACGGGCTCGCGCTGTATGCCAAGGGCCTCTACACGCCGCCGCAACCGCAACTCGAAACGGGGCGGACCGTCGTCCATCTGACGCTTGCCCCGTCGATGGCGAAGCCGGCGCCCCCGCCGGAACCCGCCCCCCGACCGCCCCGGGAAGCCGCCCCCGTTGAAACCGTTGCCGAGCCGGAACCGGTTCCTGAGCCCACGCCCCAACCGAAGCCCGAACCCGTCGTCGAACCCCACCCCGACCCCGTCGCAGAACCCGCGCAGCAGGAATCGGCAGAACAGATCGCCACCCTGCAGGAAGACAAAGGCGTAATCACCGACGCGCGGCCCATGTCCGGCATCCGCGCCACCTATCCGCGCACCTCGCAACGGCGCGGCGAGGAAGGCACGGTCATCCTCGCCATCGAAGTGCTGGCCGGCGGACAGGCGGGCTCCGTTGAGGTGCTTGAATCCAGCGGGCACAAACGCCTCGACGACGCCGCGGTCAAAGCCGCAAAAAAAGCAACCTACACCCCGGCCAAGCAGTTCGGGCGCAACATCGATTCGAGGTTGATCCAACCCCTCACGTTCGAACTGGAAGACAAATGATGAAGGTCCTCTCCTATATCGCCGCGCTTTTCTTGCTGGCAGGCTGCGGCAAGCCCGCCCCCTCAACGGGCGCCCGATTGCCGGAACGCATCATCACGCTTGCGCCGAACATTACCGAAACCGCCTACGCGCTTGGGCTCGGCGGCAAGCTGGTGGGCGCAACCACCTTCTGCAACTATCCGGGCGAGGCGCAACGGCTTCCTCGCGTCGGAGGATTCGGCCAGTTCAATTTCGAAGCGATCGTCGCGCTGGATCCCGATCTGGTTATCCTGCATGAAGAATGCAAGGCGGAGCAGGATCGCCTTGCCAGCCTCGGCATCCCCTATCTGGAAACCGGCAGCCATACGATCGCCGACATTCTCGCAACCGTGCGCGCGATCGGGAAAGCCTGCGGCGCCGAATCCGAGGCGGAGCAACTCGCCCAACGGCTGAACAGGCGGATCGCGGAACTCAAGCACCCTGCGGCACCCCGCCCCCGCGTCCTGATCGCCTTCGGCGGCAGCGCCGGCAACGGCGGGCAGGTCCACGCCTTCGGCCGCAACTGCCTCCACAACGAACTGCTGGAAATCGCCGGAGGAACGAACATCGTCGAAGGCGACCGCCCCTACGCCCTCCTGTCGAAGGAAGCCATCCTTCGACTCAACCCCGACATCGTCATGGTCCTGGCCCCCGAGCTCGAGGACGCTCAAGCCGAACAGGACAAGTGGCAATCGTTCTCCGCCATCCATGCCGTCAAAAACCAACGGGTGCATATCCTGACCGACGACTACACCTGCATCCCCGGCCCCCGCTTCATCCAAATTCTCGAAGACTTCTCGGAGATTATTCGGCAGAATAATTCGAATATGAAACAGCCCCCTCAAGCACGTATCATTTTGTCCAAAATTATTTTGTCGAACAAACACGCATGAACGGTTCCATCATCCAGGTTGAAGAGCTGTCGCTCACCCTTTCGGGAAACGAAATCCTGAAGGGGGTGTCGCTGGACATCGGCGCGGGGGAATACGTCTCGATCATCGGTCCCAACGGCGCGGGCAAGACCTCCTTGGTGAAATGCATTGCGGGCATCTATTCCGCATGGCGCGGCGCAATCCGGATCGAAGGCAAACCGTTCGGCGATTACGGCAGCAAGGAACTGGCCATGCGGCAAAGCTATGTCCCGCAAGCCGAAGGGCGAACCGCCCCATTGACGGTCGAAGAGTTCGTGGCGATGGGGCGCTACCCCCATCTCTCCGCCTTCACCAGCATGAAGGCCGGCGACTATGCGGCGATCGATCAGGCAATCGATCAAGCGGGGCTGCTTCCCTTCCGGCAGCGCAAGCTCAACACGCTGAGCGGCGGCGAGCGGCAGATGGTTTTCATTGCGGCGGCCCTCGCGCAGAACACCAAGATCATCCTGCTCGACGAACCCGCCACCTTCCTCGACTATCGCCACCAGGCCGCCGTGGCAACGCTGCTGAAAACGGCCTGCCGCGAAAACGGCATCACCGTCCTGGCCGTACACCACGACATCAACACCGCCACCGCCTGCTCCGACCGCATTGTCGCTCTCAAGGAGGGACGCATCGCATTCGAAGGAACGGCGGCGGAGACGGCAAACACCCAGGTTTTGAAAAACATCTACGGCACCGAGTTCGAGACCACGTCCTCCCCGCGCCGCGCCATCCCTTTCATCGTCGCCGGGGGTGCGCGATGAAAAAACCGTCCATCGGCATCGCGCTCCTGGCCGCACTGGCGCTGGCCGCCCTACTCGCCTGCCCCTTGCTCGGCATGAAGTTTATCCCGTACCACGCAACGGGACAGGAACTGGACATTCTGCTGGGCATCCGACTTCCGCGCGTCCTGTGCGCCTTCGCGGCCGGCAGCATGCTGGCGCTGAGCGGCATGGCCTTCCAGGCCCTCTTCCGCAATCCGCTGGCCACGCCCTTCACCCTCGGCGTATCGAGCGGCGCGGCGCTGGGAGCGGCGCTCTTCATCCGCTTCGGTTTCGCCTTCGCCATTCTCGGCATCTCCGGCGTATCGTTGGCCGCGTTCGTCGGCGCGTTGCTCTCGATTCTGCTGGTCTACGGCCTCACCAAACTCAAGGGAGGCTTCTCCACCCCGACGCTACTGCTGGCGGGCATCGCCATCAGCTTTTTCTTTTCGAGCCTGATCCTTTTCATCCAATACATCAGCGGCACCACCCACTCGTTCCGCATCGTGCACTGGATGATGGGCACGCTGGCCACCACCGACTACGGCAAACTCGCCAACCTGCTCCCCTTCTTCGTAACCGGCACGCTCCTGCTGGCCTTCCTCCACCGCGAAATGAATCTGTTCATGGTTGGCGAAGACCTCGCCGTCAGCCGCGGCGTCGACACGGGACTCGTCAAGAAACTGATCTTCCTGGCCGCATCGCTGATGGTCGGCGGCGTGGTGGCCGTCTGCGGGCCGATCGGCTTCGTCGGCATGATGTCGCCGCACATCTGCCGCCTGCTGGTCGGCGCCGACCATCGCCGCCTGTTGCCGGCCACCCTGCTTTTCGGCGGCTTGTTCCTGACGGTGTGCGACACCCTCTCCCGCATGCTGATCGCCCCCGCCGAAGTCCCCGTCGGCATTCTCACGGCGCTGCTCGGCGGCCCGTTTTTCATTTGGCTCTTGCTTAACCGCAAGAGCAACCTAGAGTTGTAACCCATGAATTCGATCGAAGAAAAAGAGCGGATGCTGCTCGATGAACTGAAGTCCTATGGAGCGATTGCCGTGGCCTATTCCGGCGGCGTCGATTCCACCTATCTCGCCGACTGCGCCCACGAAGAGCTCGGCCCAAACGCCATGATGGTCATTGCCGACTCGCCCTCCATCCCGCGCGACGAGCTGCAGCAGGCCATCGACCTGGCGACCGAACGCGGCTGGAATCTGCGCATCGTCCAAACGGACGAACACCTGCAGGAAGATTATCTGCAAAACAAGGGCGACCGCTGCTTTCACTGCAAGAACGAGCTGTTCACCAAGATGGAAACCATCCTTTCCGAATTCGGCGACATCGTGCTCGCGCACGGCGCCATCGAAGACGACAAAGGCGACATCCGTCCGGGCACGCAAGCCGCCGCCAACCATTGCGTCGTGGCCCCGTTGCAAAATGCGGGACTCTATAAAAAGGAGATCCGCATCCTCAGCCAGCGGCGCGGGCTTCCCACCGCCGGCAAAGCCTCGTTCGCCTGCCTCGGCTCGCGCTTCCCCACGGGCACGCGCATCGAACTCGAAGCAATGACGCAGGTGGAAAAGGCCGAGGCCATCCTGCGTGCGCGCGGCTATTCCCAATACCGCGTCCGGCACCATGGCGACCTCTGCCGCATCGAAATCGACCAAACCGATTTCGACAAACTGATGGACGAGCGCATCGAAATCGTCGCCGCCATCAAAAAGACGGGCTACAAATTCGTGACCCTCGACCTCGGCGGCTACTCGATGGGATCAAGCGCATAGGCGCGCCGGCAACCCGTTATTGGCGGGATCGAGCCTTCGTTTGCACCAGCTGGCCGCACGCGGCGGCGATATCGGAACCGAGGGAATACCGCAGCGTCGTGTCGAAACCGGCCGCTTTCAAGCGGGCGGCGAATTGCTCGCGCTCCGGTTGCGCGGTTCCACGCAGTTGGCTTCCCGCAAATTCATTGAACGGGATGATGTTGAGGTGCACCGGGATGCCCCGCAGGTAATCGATCAGCGCCTGCAAATCCGCCTCGCCATCGTTTATGCCGGACAGCATGAGATATTCGATCATCACCTTGCCGCTTGCCGAAGCACGCACAAGCGTCTCGCGCAATTGGTCCAGCGGATATTTGCGCGCCTGCGGCATCAGCTTTTCGCGCACCTCCTGGCGCGCGCTGTGCAGGCTGAGCGCCAGCGGCATCTTCGGGAAGGTTTCGACGAAATGCTCCATCGCATGCGGGATGCCGACCGTGGAGACGGTGATGTGCGAAGCGGACAAATCGAAAAACTGCGGCGCGCGCAGGAAGGCCACCGCCGCAAAAACAGCATCGGGGTTGAGCAACGGCTCGCCCATGCCCATGAAAACCACGTTGCGGATCGACCGCCCCTCCGGCTTGACCATGCGGTTGGCCTGGGTGACCTGATCGAGGATTTCGTCCAGGGTCAGGTTGCGGGAAAACCCCATCATCCCGGTCGCGCAAAAACCGCAGTAGCACGCGCAACCCACCTGCGAAGAGATGCAGATGGAGGTGCGCCCGGTGGCCGGCCGCAGCACCACGCTTTCGATCAAGTGGCCGTCGTTCGTTTTAAAAATCAGTTTGCTGGCGCCGTCGATCTTCGAGTCGTGGCGTTCGAGCAGTTCCAGAAAGCCGAAGCCGACGTGCTCCGCAAAATCCGGTCGGGCGCTTTCCGGCAAGGTGCCGAGCGCCTCGTCCCTGCCACCGGCTTTCTTGAACAGCGCATTGCGGAAGAGCTTCATCCGGTGCGGCTGCACCGCATTGCGGCTACGGACCGCCTCCAGCGCCTTTGTATCGTAGATCGAAACCACGGATCGCGTCTCCACGGGACGGGCCGAACAATTCAGGACGAAATTGTTCCCATGCCCCCAAGGGAGCATCAGGGCGTCCAAAACCGTTTTTCTCCGGCCGGCGCGTTACTTGAAGCTTTTCTTGGTTGCCTTGATCAGCGCCTTCCAGAGCTCGTCCTCGGTGTTGCAGGCGAGCAGCGATTCGCTGACCTCTTTTTCGCGGAAGGTTTTCGAGAGGCCCGCAATCAACTTGAGGTAGAACGCACTGGTGGCCGTCGGGATCACGACGAAGAAAAAGATGCGCGACAAGGTCCGGCCCGGGCCGCCGAACTTGACGCCCTTTTTATGGATGCCGACCGCCATGGAGAGGCCGCCGCCCTCGACTCCGCGAACGTGCGGAAACGCCAGTCCGTTGTCGACGGCGGTGCTGATGATGGCCTCGCGCTGCAGCGCCAGGTCGAGCAAATGCTCGCCATCTTTCACGAAGCCCTCGTCGGCCATGCGGGTGCACATTTCGGCCAGGACTTCCGCGCTCGTGGCGCCTTTCAGCCCAACCATCATCAGCTCCGGGGAGGTGAAGCGGGAGATTCCGGTCTTGCGGGCTTCGCCATAGGAACGGCTGACGCGATCGCGGGCAATCAACTGCTGCGGAAAATAAAGGAAGCGCGCACAGTTCGGGCAGCGGATCAGCCCATCCGCCTTATGAACGGCCTGAATCATGCTTTTGGTCAGCCCCATGCCGCATCCCGTGCATAGCTCATTGGCTACGGGCACAATCGCTTCGGGATGTTTCTGGATCAAACGGTTGAAATGCGACTTCACCTGTTGCGGCAGGTCCGCCCCGAGCGCGGCGATCGACTTGTTCAATTCGTCGAGCCGGGCGGTGGGCTGTGACACTTTCTTCTGCATGCTGGCCACAACCAACTCCTGCAGCTGGATCAGCTGATTGATGAGACTGTGCGTTGTTGTCATATAAACCTCTGTTGGTTGAATCGTAGTATATTATACTAGAGCCCGTTGGAATGGAAAGCCTGCAGGAGCACATTTTAAAACGGATTGGAGTCGCCCGGGAACAAAGTGTTCAAATATTTCCGATTAAAATTAACACCGATGGGATTTCGCGCCTGCTTCAAGGAGATCGAGATCCGGGCGCTATAACCCGGCGAGCATTTCGTTGATGGCGGCGGCGGCGCGGCGGCCCTCGCCCATGGCGAGAATGACGGTGGCGGCCCCGAGGACGATGTCGCCGCCGGCATAGACCCGGTCGATGGAGGACTTGCCGTTTTCATCGACGACGATGTTGCCCCACTTGTTGGTTTCCAGGCCGGGCGTGGTTTGACGAATAAGCGGATTGGAATCGTTGCCGATGGCAACTATGACGGTGTCGACCTCGAGCTCGAACTCGGAGCCGGGGATTTCGACGGGGCGGCGGCGCCCGGAGTCGTCGGGCTCGCCGAGCGCGTATTTCAGGCATTCGATGCCGGCCACCCAGCCGCGTTCGTCGGAAAGGATGCGCTTGGCGTTTTCGAGCAGATGGAAAACGATGCCCTCCTGCTTGGCATGGTGCACCTCCTCGACGCGAGCGGGCATTTCGGCCTCGGTACGGCGATAGATGAGGTGGACTTCGTCCGCGCCGAGCCGGACCGCGGTGCGGGCGGCATCCATCGCCACGTTGCCGCCGCCGAGGACGGCCACCTTGCGCGATTCGAAGATGGGGGTGTATGCGTTGCCCTTGTCGTAGGCGCGCATGAGGTTGGAGCGGGTGAGGTATTCGTTGGCGGAATAGACGCCGACCAGATTTTCGCCCTCGATGTTCATGAAGCGCGGCAACCCGGCCCCGGTGCCGACGAAGAGCGCATCGAACCCGTCCTTTTCGAGCAGGTCCTCGATCTTGCGCGTGCGGCCGATCACGAAGTTGGTTTCCAGCTTGCAGCCCATGGCGGTGAGGGTATCGATCTCCCGCTGCACGATTTTCTTGGGCAAGCGGAACTCGGGAATGCCGTAGATCATGACGCCGCCGGGCTTGTGGAACGCCTCGAACAAGACCACTTCGTGCCCTTCCCGGCGGATATCGGCCGCGACGGTCAACCCGGCCGGCCCCGTGCCGACGATGCCGACCTTTTTGCCGGTGGCGGGCTTGCCCTCAGGCACTTCGATCAATCCGTTTTCCCGTTCCCAGTCCGCGACATAGCGCTCGAGACGGCCGATGCCCACGGCTTGGTCGACCGACTTGAGCGCCTTGCCGACGGTGCACGGGGCCTGGCACTGGCTCTCCTGCGGGCAGACGCGGCCGCACACGGCGGGCAACAGGCTGCTTTCCTTGATGGTGGCGATGGCCTTGGCGTTGTCGCCCTCGGCAATGGCCTTGATGAAACCGGGGATGTTGATGCGGACGGGGCACCCGGCAATACAGGGCGCGTTTTTGCACTGGAGGCAACGGTCGGCCTCGAGCCGGGCTTGTTCGTCGCTATAGCCCAGCGCCACCTCTTCCATGTTCGAGCGGCGTACGGCGGCATCCTGTTCCGGCATGGCCTGCGCAGGAATGGCCATGCGCTCCTTCGGCGTCAGAGCGCTCATTGGAAACGCTCCAGCTTGCACTTGTGCTCGCCCTCTTGCTTCTTGTAGGCGGAAAGGCGGTTCATGAGGTTCTCGAAATCGACCAGATGGCCATCGAACTCGGGGCCATCGACGCAGACAAACCGGGTTTGGCCGCCGACGGTGACGCGGCAGCCGCCGCACATGCCCGTGCCATCGACCATGATGGCGTTGAGGGAAACGACGGTGGGCACATCGAACCGCTTGGTGGTGGCGCAGCAAAACTTCATCATGATCGGCGGGCCAATGCAGACGGCCAGGCCGGGCTTGGTTTCGCGGGAGCAGACCTCGGCCAAGGGTTCGGTCACGAGCGCCTTGCGCCCATAGGAACCGTCGTCGGTGCAAACGATGATCTCGTCGGCGATCGCGGTCATTTGCTGTTCGAGGATCAGCAGGTCGCGGCTGCGGGCGCCGAGGATAATGGTCACATGATTTCCGGCGGCCTTGAGCGCCTGGGCGATCGGGTGCAGCGGCGCCACGCCGATGCCGCCGCCCACGCAGACGACGGAGCCGAAGTTTTCGATATGGGTCGGCTTGCCGAGCGGCCCGACCAAGGCGGCGACCTTCTGCCCGACCTCGAGCTTCGCAAGCAGCTCGGTCGTCTTGCCGACCACCTGAAAGACAATGGTGATGGAGCCTTCGTCCGGATCGGCGTCGGCAATGGTGAGCGGAATGCGCTCGCCCAAATCGTTATCGACCTGGAGGATGATGAACTGGCCGGGCTGGCGCTCGCGGGAAATGAGCGGGGCCTCCAATCGCATCAAAAAGACCGATTCGGACAACTGCTCCTTATAAAAAACCGTACTCTCCGTCATGCCCCTTGTTCCTTGTTATGCATTCAATTCGCCGATGATGCCGATGCCGCGCAATGTTAGCTTAGAATCGATCACGGCCTCAACATCCCAATCCTTAAAAATCCAGCCGGCATATCCGCCCGTGCAGCAGACCGGCAGGTGCGCGACGCCGAAGTCGGCCCGCAGCGCGGCCAGGATTTCGCGGACCATGCCGCGGTAGCCCAACCGGGCGCCGATCTGCATGGCCTGCTCCGTATTGCGGCCGACCACCGCCTTGGTCTTGGAGGGGGCGACGTGCGGCAGCAGCGCCGTCTTTTCGGCGAGATAGTCGAACATCAGCGGAAGGCCGGGGCAGATGATGCCGCCCTTGTAGCCCCGCCGGGGATCGAGGATGTCGAAGGTGAGCGCCGTCCCGAAATCGCAGACGACCGAGGGCATGCCGAGCAGGCGGACCGCCGCCGCGGCGTTGGCCAGGCGGTCGGCGCCGATGCGCTGCGGGCGGGGATAATCGACCGGAACGCCCAGCTCCAACTCGTGCGAAACAAACAGCGGGGCCGGCAGCCCGGCGGCCTTGAACGCCTTTTTCCAGCGGGCGTTGACGGGCGGCACCACCGAGGCGACCACCACCGCATCGACGGGCCGGACGCCGAGGAGCGGCACCACTTCGTCCAACGACTTGAAACGGGACGGACAACGCCCCACCCCCGAGACTTTCCCGTTGCGGTAGTAGCCGACCGAGGTGCTCGTGTTGCCGATATCTACAACTAAATACGTGCGCATTTTCATGAACCGGAAAAGGTCCGCCGCGGTATCGGCCGGACCTCGCTCCGTCCTATCGGTCCTTTTGTTCTTACTCCACGAAGTCGAGGGCGAGGTCGATGGAGGGCGCGGAATGGGTCAAGGCGCCGACGGAGATGGCATCGACCCCGGTTTGGGCGACGTCGTAGATCGTCTTCAGGTTGATGCCGCCGGAGGCCTCGGTTTTGCAAATGCCTTTGCAGAGCGCCACGCATTCGCGCAGGACGTTCGGCGGCATATTGTCGAGCAGAACCCAGTCGGGTTTGGTTTCGAGCGCTTCCTTGAGCTGTTCGATGGTGTCGACTTCGACCTCGATCTTGAGCTTGGGATATTTTGCGCGGGCGGCGGCCACGGCCTCGCCGACGCCGATGCCATGGGTGCGTTCCCACGATGCGAGATGGTTGTCCTTGATGAGCACGGCGTCGAACAGGCCATAGCGGTGGTTGACGCCGCCGCCGCAGCGGACGGAGTATTTCTCGAACGGCCGCAACAGCGGCGTGGTCTTGCGGGTGCAAAGAATCGATACGGCGGGATTGTCCGCCGCCTTGACGTATTCGGCCGTGATGGTGGCCACGCCGCACATGCGCTGGATAAAGTTGAGCGCGGTGCGCTCGGCCGTCAGGATGCTTTTGGCGGCCCCTTTAATGATCAGCACGGTGGTCATGGCCTCGACCCGGTCGCCGGGGGCGACGCACTGCTCGATTTCAAGCTCCGGATTGACCTGGAGGAACACCTCTTTCGCGACGCAGGCGCCGGCAATCACGCAGGCTTCGCGCGCAACGAGATGGGCCGTTGCCCGGGCTTCGGCCGGCACCAGCGATTCGGTCGTGACGTCCACGCCGATATCGCCCAGGTCTTCGCGCAACGCCAGCGCGATCGATTCCTTAACTTCGGGGCGTTTGAAAATATCCGGTAGTTCCATTTCTGTTCCTTTAGACTTTAGCTTTTTCTTTCATGAATTGTTTACCCGACCCCATCAGGATGCTGATCGGCTTCAGGGCATCGATGTTTTCACACACGATTTTGATGGCGGCGGCGATCGGCACCGAGAGCAACGCCCCGGTCATTCCCCACATCCAACCGAAGAAAATCAACGAGAGCAAAATCACGACGGGGCTCAGGTTGAGGCTGTCGCCCATGATTTTCGGTTCGATCACGTTGCCCATCGTCATCTGGATGAGCAACAGCACGACGGCGGTGAGAACGGGCGTCCAGACGGAGGGATAGTATTGCACGATGGCGAGCAGAATCGGGGGGATGGACGCGAGAATGGAGCCGATGCTCGGGATAAAATTCAGGAAGAAGGCCAGCGCCCCCCACGTCAGGGCAAACTCGACCTTGAGCAGGGTCAGCGCCACCCAGACCATCACCCCGGTCGTGCCGCTGATGGCGACCTTGACCACGAGGTATTGCCCGATCTGCTTGGAGATGGAGGCAATCATTTCGGTGAACTGCGTTGCGCGGTCCGGCGGGAAGGCGGCCGCCATCTTGTATTTGAAATAGGGTTTCCCCAGCAGCATGAACACCAGGAAGATCAGCACGAGGATCAGCTTGCCCAGAAAATTGCCCATGAAAACCGCCACCGATCCGGAGAGCGCGGCCAACTTGGGCCCGAGCTGCCGGGCCCAGTTGATGTCGGCCAGGAAATCCTCCGGCACATCCAGCCCGGAGACCACATCCTGATAGATGGCATTGAGCTGGTTGACATAGCGCGGCGATTGCGCCAGCACATCGCTCACCCGTCCGCCGAGAAAAACGCCTCCCAGATAGCAAACGAACAGCACCAAGACGAGGACGGCGAACACCGCCACCCCCAACGGCACCTTCTTGTGAACGAGATAGTTCACCACCGGCCCGCAAATATAGGACAGCAACCACGCAATCATCAGCGGAATCACCACCGTGTGCGCAACCTTGAACGCGGCGGCGACGGTAAAGACCACCAGGACGCTTAACAGGCCCACCATTAAATTGGAACGTTTCATTGAAAATCCCTTAAAGAGGCCTATTGATAAACCACTACGTCTTGCATTGGAAGAGCAATTGACATGCGATGCATCGCCCCTAGAACGTGCCCATGCCCGTGTTTTCCTTCCACCAGGCGAGGCCGCGCCGCCAAAGCGAGTTGTCCTCGAAGACGGCATATTCGACGGTGTGGTTTCGGTTGTCGCCATTGCTCCACCAGCGATCGAAGAGCGCGCGCGCACGGGACATGGCGGCATGGTCGGCCGAAGCGGCGAAGGCGAGATCGGCCTCGCAGTTGAAGTTGCTCAAGTTGCGGCGGGTGAAGTTGCTGGAACCGAGCAGCAAGGTGGCCGTCTGGTCCGGATGCTCGACATAGAGCATCTTCACATGGCTCTGCTCGCCGTGCGTATCGGCCCAGCGCAGCGGAACCCCGGCCTGGACCAGCTTGCGCCCCGACTGCCGGTTGGGCACCCCGTTTTTCGTGCGGCCGAAGGCGTCCTTGCTGGGATC
>NZ_JBFJYW010000035.1:0-17831 GCF_041622395.1 Pontiella sp.
CGACGCGGCGGAGTCCTTCGGCCGAGCAGTCGTAGATCGTGGCGTCGGGGTAGGCCATCATGATCGGCGAGTGGGTGGCGATGATGAATTGGGAATGGTCCGCAATCAGATCGTGCATGCGGGCGAGCACCGTTAGTTGCCGTTGCGGGGAGAGCGCGGCTTCGGGTTCGTCGAGAATGTAGAGGCCGTTGCCGCCAAAGCGGTTCATCACCAGCGCGAGGAAGGATTCTCCGTGCGATTGCTCGTGCAACGAAACGCCGCCGTAGGAATCGATGATCGGCGGGCCGAAGGCGGGCTCGGCGTCCATGCGTTCGATTTCGGTGGCGACGTTGAAAAAGCTTTCGGCCCGCAGAAAGAAGCCGTCGGTTGGTTTGTTGATGCCGCGGCCGATGCGCAGGTAGCGGTGCAGTTCGGAATGCGAAGCGCGGGTGCTGAACGAAAAGTTGCGGGTTCCGCCCTCGGGGTTAAAGCCCGCCGCAACGGCAATGGCTTCGAGCAACGTGGATTTTCCGCTCCCGTTTTCGCCGATGATGAAGGTGACGCCGGGGTGGAGTTCCATTCGGTCGAACGAACGGATGGCGGGAAGCGCGAAGGGATAGTTTCCAAACGATTCGATCCCGTCGCGTAGCAACGTGATATCGCGAATGAATTGAGAGCTGAACATGCTCCGGAGAGTACGCAGGCCGAGCTTCATCGTCAACCGCCATGGGCGGCGGCGTGAGCGCTGAAGTAGAGCCGGCGCTACGAGCCGGCGCCCGCTTCCGCCGGACCCGCCGGGTTTGCGACGCGGCCGATGAAGAGGATGGTGCCGGTGGTGTTTTCGCGGATGAGGAAGAGGAAGGGGTGATTGGCAACGAACATCGGCGGCATGCTGGTGGCGCGCATCCCGACGGCCGTCGCGGCGGCGGCTTCGGTGCCTTCTTCGTTCACTTCGACAAAGGCCTGATGAATCACGACGCCGATGGATAGCGCTTCCGAACCAGACATGCCCGAGAAGTCGGCGCGGTCGGAAAAAGCGAGCGGCATGCCCATCCCGGCCAGGGTTTTGTCCAGTTCGAGTTTCCAGTCGATCTTGAATTTCGGAAGCTGGACCATCACTTCGTGATCATTGAAGTCGAGTCCTTCGATCCATTCGGGAGCGAGCGTTTTTTCCAGAGCGGAAAGCCCGTCTTTATCCGAAGGCAGCAGCACGAGCATGGAGAGGTCGCCGCCTGCGTAGGGGAGTTCGAGCGCCTGCAAACCTTCTGCATGTGCCAACTTGAAATCGCCGGTCTGCATCATGGTCGGCACCTCCACCTCGGTGCCCGGCTTGACGGTGAAGGGCATGGCGCGCGTGCGCTCCTTTTTGAATGGCTGCGCCCAGTTGCCCTTGAAGTAGATGGCGTTGGCCAGCACCAGTCGGGTGGTTGGGTCCAGCAGGCCGGCGGGAATCAGGTTTTGGATCTTGTCCTGGGTCTTTTTTGCAACCCAGCCGTTGATCGTTGTCCGCGCGGCCTCGGTGTCGGCTTTGAAATCGACCGCTTCGATCTGGCTGCCGTAGAACTCCTTGGTCATGGCGAGGTAGTCGGGCAGGAAGGCGTAGCCCGTCTGCGGCCAGAGCGAGTTGGCGACGCAGAGCTGGACCTGTTGCTGCTCCGGTACGCGGTTCAGGGTTTGGCGCAAAAAGGAAAAGGCGGGATGGGTGGCGCCCGGGCCGCCGAAGTAGAGCGTGTCGTTCATCTGCTCCGCGGTTTCTCCGCGTGCGCCGCCGTAGACCATCGCCAGCGCCGACGAGATGCTGTAGGGCGAAAGGAACAGATTCCCCTCCCGGCCGGAAATTTGCCGGTAGAGATCGAACGTCAGCCGGTTAACCGATTCTGCGGGGTCGAATGCTTCCGCGGTCGCCTTCGGGTGCTTCCACTCCAGTTCCGTGATTTCCAGGATGGTCTTGCTGCCGCTAATGCGGTCGCGCAGCTCCAGGTTTTTGGCCACCCACATGCCGTCCATCTTCTTGATGCTCGAAATTTCCAGCTTGCGCAGCTCCTTGCCTTTGGGGTCGTAGGTCCGCGCTTCGAGCAGCATGCCCATGTTTTTCTCGACCCACAGCCGCATGCTGTTCTTTGAATCCGGCACGGGGACGTCGACCACATAGCTGGGGCGGTTGAGTTTTTTCTCTTCGTCGACCAGTTTCGAATTCGGCCACCACAGGACGGAGAAGCTCAGGTCGGCCCAGGTGATGCCCGTTCCGAGAATGCCGGAGGTCGGCGTGTTCTTCGGGTTGGAAAACGCATAGTTCGGGACGTCGTTTTTCCAGGTGATGGTGAGCGACTCCTGATCGATGCGATACGTCGCCGTCGGTGTTGCCGCGCCCCAGTCGAGCTCGATTTCAACAGGGAGGTTGACCTGGGTGAAGCCGTTCCGGGTCCGTACCATCAGCGAGCCGGTCAGCTTGAGCGGATCGTCCGGCAGCTTGGTCCGCACAAACGCCAAAATATCATCCCCCGGAATCGGCTCCGCATATCCGTTGGAGGCTATAACAGTCAATAGAAGTAACAGTAGTTTTCTCATTCCAGTGCTCTCTCTGGTTTAATACAGGCAGAATGATTTTCTTCTCTGCCGCGGTGGGAATTATTTTGTCGAACCTTCCGATAGTTTCAGCGCGTAGCGCAGGGCCTGGTCTATGGTTTTAACGGTTTTAAACGTCAGTTTCTTTTTAATCTCTGCCGGAATCTCGTCGAGGTCGATCTTGTTCTTTTCCGGCAGCATGATGTGCTTGATGCCTGCGCGCGAGGCGGCGAGCACCTTTTCCTTCAGGCCGCCGATCGGCAGCACGCGGCCGCGCAGCGAGATTTCGCCCGTCATGGCGAGGTCGGGCCGGATGGCCTGTTCCGTCAGGATCGAAAGGATTGCCAGCGCAATCGCAACCCCGGCCGACGGACCATCCTTGGGCGTGGCGCCGGCGGGCACGTGGATATGGATGTCGCTCTTCGCGAACACCTCCTGATCGATCTTGAAGGTGGCGGCGTTGGCGCTCAGATAGCTGAGCGCGGCGCGGGCCGATTCCTTCATCACGTCGCCGAGCGATCCGGTGAGGATCAGGCTGCCCTTGCCGGGCATGCACATGGCTTCGATGAACAGGATGTCGCCGCCGTAGGGCGTCCAGGCCAGGCCGGTCACCACGCCGGGCATCGCCTGATTCTCGGCGACGTCCTTGTCGATCTTGACCGGGCCGAGGAAGTCCTTCAGCTTGCTGGCGGTCACCGCGACCGGGCGGGTCTTGCCTTCGGCGAAGCCGCGCGCCACCTTGCGGCAGATGTTGGCGATTTGGCGTTCGAGATTGCGGACGCCCGCCTCGGCGGTATAGCCGCCGATGATGTTTTCGAGAGCCGCCTTGTCGAACTTGGCCTGCCCGCGCTTGAGGCCGTGCTCGCGCAGCGCCTTCGGCACGAGGTAGCGCCGGGCAATCTGATACTTTTCCTGCAGCGTGTAGCCGGAGATGCGGATCACCTCCATGCGGTCGCGCAGCGGACCGGGGATGGTGTCGAGCATGTTGGCGGTGGTGATGAACAGCACCTTCGAAAGGTCGAACTGCACGTCGAGATAGTGGTCCTGGAACGTGGCGTTTTGTTCCGGGTCGAGCACTTCGAGCAGGGCCGAGGCGGGGTCGCCGCGGAAATCCGCTCCCACCTTGTCGATCTCGTCGAGCATGATGACCGGGTTGTTGGTGCCGCAGCGGCGCAGGCTCTCGATGATGCGGCCGGGCATGGCGCCGATATAGGTGCGGCGGTGCCCGCGGATCTCCGCTTCGTCGTGCATGCCGCCGAGCGACATCCGGATAAACTCGCGCCCCAGGGCGCGCGCCACCGATTTGCCCAGCGAGGTTTTGCCGACGCCCGGCGGCCCGGCGAGGCAGAGGATCGGCCCCTTCATGTCGCTCTTGAGTTTCAGCACGGAGAGATATTCGAGAATGCGGTCCTTCACCTTTTCCAGTCCGTAGTGGTCCTTGTCGAGGATCTTCTGCGCCGCGAGAATGTCGAGGTTGTCTTCGGTCGATTTCGACCAGGGCAGCGCCGCCATCACCTCGAGGTAGGTGCGGATGACGCCGTGTTCCGGCGAGGCGGACGGTACGGCCTTGAGGCGTTCGAGTTCTTTTGTCGCGGCCTCGCGCGCCTCTTTGGGCAGCTTGGCTTCGTCGAGTTTTTTCTCCAGCTCGAGGATTTCGTTGGAGAGGGGATCGTTCTGGCCGAGCTCGTCCTGGATGGTCTTGAGCTGCTCGCGCAGGAAGATTTCGCGCTGGGTTCTGGTGAAGGTTTCGTGGACCTTGTTCTCGATCTTGTTGCCGAGCTTGAGGATTTGGTATTCGCGGTTGAGGTATTCCATCAACGTTTTGAGGCGCCGGGCCGGATGGTTTTCGGCCAACAGGTTCTGGCGCACCTCCAGCGGAATCGGCAGGTTGGTGGCAATCAGGTCCGAGAGCTGCGTCGGCGTGCCCATGTTATAGATGGCCACCGCGAGTTCGTCCGGCAGGTTGGGCGACATCGTTACCAGTTGCTGGAACTGTTCGGACGCGCTACGGACCAGCGCCTCGGTTTCGAGCGTCTTGTCCTCCGCATCCTCGACCATCTGGTAGTAGGCCGTCGGATAGGCCTCGTCGGTCAGCAAATCCTTCAGTTCGCAGCGCGACAGGCCTTCGACCAGCACATGCGTCGAACCGTCCGGGAATTTCAGCGTCTTGAGCAACCGGGCCACGCAACCGACGCGATAGATGTCGTCCGTCGTAAGGTTCGTCTCGTCGATCTCCTCCTTGCGCTGCAAGGCGGTGATGAAATGCGGCGTGCGGGTCGAAAGGTCGGTCACCAGTTTTTTCGACTCGTCGGTGGTGACCACCAGCGGGGCGACCATCTGCGGAAAGAGGACGAAGTTTTTCAGGGGCATGACCGGAAGCAGGTCCGGCACCTCCTGCTCGGTGACGAGTTCGATTTCAACGTCGTTGGGGTCTTCTTGTGCGCTCATAAATCCGTTGCGTGGGTTGATGGTTGTGATTTATCGGGAGACTAGGGAACTCCGGGTTCAATGTCTGGAAAAATGACGAAAAAAACCCGGAGCGCCGGCTCCGGGTTGTGAGGGGGTACAGGGGGGAGGGACTGGGTTACTGGCTGTTCACGCGGAAGAAGGCCGCCGCGTTGGTGGTGGGCAGGGTGACCAGGTGGTGGCGCCGTCGCCGGGGAAGTTGGTGGCGGGCATCCACGGGCCGGTCACCAGGTTGGTGGTGTATTCCACCCAATGCGTCGCGCCGGACTGCGATACGAACGACAGGCCGAAATCCTCGCCGGTTATCATCGGCGGAAGAAGCGCTACCGGCAACGGAACAAAGCCGGATGCCGTGACGAAGGTGGAGTCGGCCACGGTGCCGATCTGGACCGTGGCGTTCCAATAGCTGAGCGGATAGCCGCCGCTCGGTTCGCTGATGTCCAGCCCGGCGAAGTTGTACGACGAGTAGGAGACGGTGAAGGTGTTGGTGCCGCCGGCAAGCGTTGCCGATGTCCACGCGTTGCTGATGGGGGGCAGGGACGCCGATCCGACGGTGGTTTGTGCTTCGTCGTCGCGCACGGAGACGAACAGTTGTTCGAAAGTGCCCGGCCCCGTCCATTGGTAGGTGGGGTCGGTCGAGACGCCGGTGGCGCCTGCCGGCGGGTTGAGGATTTCCACCGGCGGGAAGTCGTTGGTGCTGACCGATACCGCCTCCATGGAAAAGGTGTACTGCTCTTCATACGGCGAGTTGCGGTTGAAGTAGAGCGTCCACATTCCGTTGGTGCACTCATTGAGCAGCGCGTCGAGCGTGGGCATGTGGGTGGACGAGGAGGTGCCTTCGCCGCCGCTGAACAGGCCGTTCGGCGATTCGATTTCGTGAACGGTGGTGGCGTCGGGATAGGCATAGAGCAACTGCGGCAAGGCGAGGTAATAGAGGTTG
Source organism: Pontiella sp. (assembly GCF_041622395.1). Lineage (NCBI taxonomy): Bacteria > Pseudomonadati > Kiritimatiellota > Kiritimatiellia > Kiritimatiellales > Pontiellaceae > Pontiella > Pontiella sp. The sequence continues at coordinate 5,951 of NZ_JBFJYW010000035.1, forward strand.
CCATTGCGGTTGTTGCGCTGGAGCCAGAGTCTCAGCTCGGCGCTGTAGTCCGGCGGCTCGGGATAGTAGACCACTCCGTCGAGGAAGGCTTCGCTCAGGTCGCCGAACACATCGTAATGATAGAAGGTCCAGCGGATCGTGACGGGTCCGGTATCGGCAATGTAGACGCTGTTGCCGGCCCATTCCCGGCCGCCGGAAATGGCGTCTTCGAAGTTGTCGTCGACCGTAACAATGAGCGAGTCTTCCACATCGGCGTAAATGGCCCATGAAAAGTCGAGATAGCCCGGTCCCTGAACGGTGGTTTCGATCCAGGATTCGGCGAAGGAAAAGGCGGTCAGGTCGCTGGAGGCGGCATTGGTTCCGGCGACATATTCATAATCCTGCGCGAACCAGTCGTCATCGCCGCCGGTAGTCCAGACCAGCTCCGGCGCATCAACGGCTTCGCCGAGCGCGGCGTTGCCGCCCCCGCCGGGCAGATTGAATTCCGAGTAGGTGTAGCTTCTCAGGTTGCCTGATGCGCTCCAGCCGGGAGCCGCCGCGCCGCCGATCACGTTGGTCGGCGTGGAGATGGCGATGCCGGCATCGTTGGCGGACTGGTAATACATCAAGAGCGACTGCTCCGCCGTCGTCAGCGGGGCGGAGGGGATCCAGTTGGTGGCGCTGCCGGGCAGCGTGGTGTCTTCGCCGTAGGTGTAGGGGAAGTTGTTCTCGTTGATCTGGAGGTAAATTTCCGGCAACAGCGAGGTCGAGCTCCACTGGATGTTCGGTGGGTTGGTGTCGGCCGTGGCGCCGAAGAGCGGATGCAGCAGGGTGATGTCTCCAAACCGGTTGGAAGTGACTCCGGAGATGTCGACCGAGAACTTGTAGATTTGCTCCGAGGCAGCGCCGGCGTTGAGCGTCAGCGTCCACAGGCCGTTGGTGCATTCATTGAGCAGCCCGGAAAACCCGAGATTGGTGAAGCTGCCGTCGTACGAGCCTCCGGCCTCCTTCCAGATTTTACCATTGGGCGATTCCACCCGGTGATAGGTCTCGGGGGCGGGGCTGCTTGCAAACAAATCAGCACTGCCATAGAAGTTGCCGTACCCGCGCCACAGGTTCAGGCGCATGGTTGTGTCGGCGTTCGCCAGCGCGGGAATGAGCAGCGCGGGAACAACCGCAAGCCGGCAGAGGCGGACCTTCGGCCGGGTAGTAGCATTTCGCGGATTTTTTTTCATCGGAGACCTCCCTTGGGTTGCGTCCGCTTTCTTCTTTTATGCTGAAAACGAAAGGCGTCAACAAATAATACAAAGATGATAATGTTGCGCATCAATGGCGCGGGCCCGATTTTTCGGCCGGCAAAGAAGGCGGGGCCGGGAAAGGTGCCGGCCCCCGAAAATGCACCGCCGGTGCGCTTATTGACTTTCGACGCGGAAGAAGGCCGCCGGGTGGGTGGCGGGCAGGGTGACCAGGTTGGTGGTGCCGTCGCCGGGGAAGTTGGTGGCGGGATACCAGATGCCGCTTGGCAGGTTCGTGCTCCACTCAACAAAGTGCGTTGCGCCCGAATGGGAGAGGAAGGCGAGGCCGAGGTCGCTACCCATCATCATCGGCGGCAGGATCGTGACGGAGGGCGGGGCGTTGCCGCCGACCAAATAGGTGATCCGGTGCTGGGATTCCAGCCAGCTCCATTCGTTCCAAAGCGACAGCGGATTGGCCGAGGCATCGAGCGGCTCGGAGATCTCGATTCCCGCGTAGGAATGGTTGTAGTAGGTCACAAAGAAGCGGTTGGTGACTTCCGGAGCGGTAGCTACGTTGGTCCACGATGTTGCCGTGGCGGGCATCGAACCGCTTACGTCGATGTAACCGCCCTGCTCCTCGTTGAAGAGGAAGGCCCGGAGAGAGGTGTAGTTGGTCGGGCCGGTCCAGGTGTAGGCCGGGTTCGGCGACACCCCGACGGCATCCTGCACCGGGGAGGTGATGGCAACCGGGGGCAGGTCGTTGGTGGTCAGCGTCGGTGCGGAAACGTTGAAGGTGAACGTTTTTTCCTGCGGCGTGTCGCGGTCGTAGTAGATCGTCCACGGCCCGGCTTCGCATTCGGCGATGGCCTCCTGCAGGTTGGTGAAGGCATTGTGCCACGAAATATATTGCTCACCGCCGCAGATTTCGTTGAACGAAACCACCTCGATGGTGGAGGCGGCCGGCGCATAGTCGCCGAAGTAGGGGAGGACGGAGTAGTAGGCGTCGTCGTTGCCAACCTTTATGCGGCTGATCCGCAAGTTCAGATCGGCCTCGTAATCCGGTTCCACCGCGCCGGAAGGCGTAAAGAACACCAGGTCGAGAAAGGCCTGTCCGCTCATTTCCGTTTCGTTGTTCACGAAGGTCCAGCGCAGGGTGTTGGGGCCGGCCGGAAGTTCAAGGGTGTAGAGCTGCCAAAATCGATAGCCTTCGATCCGCCCGTGTTCGGAGCCGTTGAGTTCGAAGATCAGCGCTTCGGCTTCATCGACTTCGATGTTCCACATGAAGGACAGGGTCCCGGGGCCTTCCACGGTGGTTTCGATCCACGATTCGCCAAGCGGTCCGACGTAACCGCTCACGGCGGTGTCGATATCCATCGGGGATATGTACCACTCCGGATACCAGCCATCCTCGCCTCCCGTCGTCCACGTCCATTGCGGGGCATCGACCGCCAGCGCGAGCTCGTCGTTGCCGAATTCGACGCGGTCGAGGAAGGCGGCATCCGCTCCTTCGCCCGTGGCATCGTCGTTGTAGAAGGTCCAGCGGACGGTGTCGCCGGCGTAGAGGTCGTAGATTTCGTACGGCTCCCAGCCGGTGTAGTAGCCGCCCCACGTATCGTAGTAATCGCCGTTAACCGTGAGTTCTAAATAGTCGGATTCATCGGCATCGATATTCAACCAGAACTGCATCATGCCGTCCTGGGCAACGGTGGTTTCGATCCAGGAGCTTTCGAAGAGGCCGACGGCCCCGCTCTGGGCGGCGTCGATGCCGTCGTAGGTTTCGTCGGTTTGGCTGAACCAGCCGGCCTCGCCTCCGGTGGTCCACGGCAGGTAGTCGGCCTCGAGGGCGGTGCCCAGCGAAGTGGGGGCCGCGGAATGGTTGGTTACGGAGAATCCGACCCAGGCATAACTCGCGATGCCGAACTTGTTGGTCCAGCCGGACAGGGCCGCTCCCAGGGCGTTGGTCGGAGTGGTGGTGGACACGTCCCGGTAGTCCTTGTGTTCGTAGTTGATGAACGCCGAGTAGTCATCCTCGGGCATGGGCGTCGGAACCATCCATTCGGTCGCGAAGCTGCCGGGACGATCGGATTCATAGAAGCCGTAGTCGTCGCTGGTAACTTGGATATACAGCTCGGGCAGGTGCGACGGCCCCGTCCACTCGATGGTCGGCTGGTTGTTCGTGATCGCGCTTCCTTCGACCGGGTAGATGATGGCCGGATCGCCGAAGGTGGCGGCACTGAAGTTGTTGGCTGAAACGGAAAACCAGTTGGTTTCCGCCGATGCGTCTTCGTGGTTCAGGATTAGCTTCCATAGCCCGTTGGTGCAGTCGAACAGCAGTCCCTCGAAGTTGTTGGTCCAGATGAAGGCCGAGGAGTTGGCGTCTCCGTCGGTCTCTTTCCAGATCCGGCCGTCGGGCGATTCCACCCGGTGGACCGTGACCGGCTCCGGGTCGCTGGCCGACAGTTCGGCATACACCACGTAATCGACATAGGCGTGCGCAAAGTTGAGTTCGAAATGAACCGCCGCAAACAGCGGTACGGCAACGAGGGTTGCGAGAGCGACGAACAACGATTTCACCTTCATGGTATCCTCCCTGTTGTTGAGGCAACGAGTTTCGTCCCGATGTTTTCTCGTGTCAACAATGGGTCACGAATATCCAGAAAAATTTATTAAGACATGAACGGTTAGCATGTTACACCTGTTTTGCGGCCCGGCGGTTGGCCGCGGTTGCGGGGTTTGCGGGACGCCCCGCAACGCGGTGTGATTTGTCTGGGATCGGATGGTTTAAACGGCTTTAATATCCGCACGTTTGTGCAGCGGTTAACAAGGGGGCGGCATGCTTTCGCAAGTCAATTCGGGTGCGGTGGTGGGGATCGATGCGTATCCCGTCGAGATCGAGGTCAACGCCGGGCACGGCGAGCCCCACGTTGCGCTGGTCGGGCTTCCCGACGCCGCCGTGAAGGAGAGCTCCGACCGCGTCTGGACGGCGCTGATCAACACCGGGTTCCGCCCGCCGATGGGGCGCACCACCATCAACCTCGCCCCGGCCGACATGCGCAAGGAGGGGCCGAGCTTCGACCTGCCGATTGCCTTGGGCATCATCGCCGCGCTCGAAGACCTGTCGGCCGACCTGCTGCCGCGCATCTGCATTGTCGGCGAGCTGGCGCTCAGCGGTGCCGTGCGCAAGGTGCGCGGCATCTTGCCGATCACCCTCATGGCGCGCAATGCCGGGCTGAAGGCCATCATGGTCCCGGTCGAGAATGCCGAGGAGGCGGCGGTCGTCGATGGCATCAAGGTCTTCCCCGTCCGCAACCTGCGCGAGGCCGCCGATTTCCTGAACCAGAACCGCAAGATCGATCCCTACCACCTCGACATCCAATCCGTCTTCGAAGCCAACAGCCTCTACGAAGACGACTTCTCCGATGTGAAAGGGCAGGAGTTTGCCAAGCGGGCCATCGAGGTCGGAATCAGCGGCGGCCATAATCTGCTATTGCTGGGTCCGCCCGGCACGGGCAAGAGCATGCTGGCCAAGCGGATCCCATCCATCCTGCCGTGCATGTCGCTCGACGAAGCGCTGGAGACCACCAAGATTCATTCCATCTCCGGCTCGCTCAAATCGCACCAGGCGCTGGTGGCCACCCGCCCGTTCCATTCGCCGCACCACACCATCTCCGATGCGGGCCTGCTCGGCGGCGGCACCAACCCGATGCCCGGCGCCGTCAGCCTCGCCCACAACGGCGTGCTCTTTCTCGACGAGCTGCCCGAGTTCCAGCGCTCCGTGCTCGAAGTGATGCGCCAGCCGCTCGAAGACGGCGTCGTCACCATCGCCCGCGCCGCCGCCAGCGTCACCTATCCCTGCCGCTTCATGCTCGTGGCCGCCATGAACCCCTGCCCGTGCGGCTACCAGACCGACCCCAAACGCGAGTGCCGCTGCTCGCCCACGCAGATCGCCCGCTACCGCTCGCGCATCTCCGGCCCGCTGCTCGACCGCATCGATATCCACGTCGAGGTGCCCGCCATCGACTACGAACAGTTGACCCGCCTCGAAAAGGGCGAGTCGTCCGCCGCCATCCGCAAACGCGTCGTCCGCGCCCGCCAAATCCAGCAGGTGCGCTACAAGGACCAGCCCGGCACCCACTGCAACGCGGGCATGCGCAGCAAGCACCTCCACCGCATCTGCCGCATGGACCCCGCCGCCGAGCAGATCCTCCGCGCCGCCATGAGCGACCTCAACTTCAGCGCCCGCGCCTACGACCGCATCCTCAAGGTCGCCCGCACCATCGCCGACCTCGCCGAGGCCGAAACCATCCAGCCCCACCACATCTCCGAGGCCATCCAATACCGCACCCTCGACCGGCAGCTTTGGGTGTAGTGGCAACAACATAATGGGTGACACCATGTGTGTGCAGGCCAGCGGCCTGCGGTACGCCAGTGTGCCGCCCGGTTGCCACTTACTGCGTTCGTTGCTTTCATTCAGAAAGCCTCGTTTTGCGTCTAGCGGGCTCTGGAGCAACGAAGATGGCGACGTTACAGTCGTATCGCAGGCCGCTGGCCTGCTCCTTGCCGAATGAGCCGGCTTATCCCAAAGCGACGTCGAGGATCATCATGACGGCGAAGCCGGCCAGGGTGGTCATGGTGACGATATCGATGTTCTTTTCGTTGCGCTGGGATTCCGGAATCAGCTCCTCCACCACCACAAAGATCATGGCTCCGGCGGCAAAGCACAGGGCATAGGGCAGGATGTTCTGCATCTTCAAAACAAAGGCCGCCCCGATCACCCCGGCGATGGGCTCCACGACTCCGGAAGCCTGTCCATACATGAAACTCTTCCATTTGCCCATGCCTTCGCGGCGCAGCGGCATGGAGACCGCCGTGCCTTCGGGAAAGTTCTGGATGCCGATACCGATGGCCAGCGCAATGGCGCCGCCGATGGTGGCGGAGGGCAAGCCGGCGGCCACCGCGCCGAAGGCGACGCCGACGGCCAGCCCTTCGGGAATATTATGCAGGGTGATCGCCAGCACCAGCAGGGTGCTGCGCTGCCAGGAAGTCTTGACCCCTTCGCTTTGACCCATCGCGAAGCCCGGATGCAGGTGCGGCAGAAACTTGTCGATCAGCCGCATAAACACCCCGCCGCCCAGAAACCCGATGGTCGCCGTCCGCCAAGGAACGTGCCCCAGGCTTTCCGCCATTTCGATCCCCGGCGCCAGCAGCGACCAGAAACTTGCGGCAATCATAACCCCGGCCGCAAAGCCCAGCATGCAATCCAGCAGTTTCGGTTTTACCATCCCCGGCATGAAAACCAATGCTGCGCCCGCCGCCGTTACGCCCCAGGTGAACAGGGTGGCAAGCAGGGCCTGCATCACCGGATTAAACTGCAAGAAAAAATCGGCCATCTCCAAACTCCTTTTGCCTCGGCGGCTATGGTTACCGAAGCAAGATGGCATGGAACGGATCCGGCCCAAAGTGTTTTCTTTGTCTGTTAAATCCCGTGCGGATACCCGGCCGACCGCCAGCGCCAGTGCCGTTCGGATTGCGGAAAATCATTCCCCCGAAACGATGATAAAAGCGTTCCGACCCCTCCGGGACCCCTCCGTGTTCGGCATGCGATGCCGCGGTAAATGGGTTCTGGCGGGGCGGCAATTTGCGTATTTACAGCTTGCATGACAGGGGGATACGTCTAATATTGCGCGCTCATTTACGGGAGGGGTGTCTTCCGGCCGCGTGGCTGGCGCTTGTCCCTTAAAGAGGAAATCATTAAACCAAAAGGTCAGGGAGCGCGTGTTCCCGCTTTAAAAGTATGCAATCAACAACCAACACAGACATGGGTGTGGACACCGCAGCCATGGACGCAATGTACGACGATACCCTCAAGAACTTCACCGAAGGGTCTATCGTTCCCGGCAAAATCCTTAGCGTCGTCGACGGCGACGTACTCATCGACATCGGCTACAAGTCCGAAGGCATCATTCCGGTACAGGAATTCAAGGATCTCGACGAAGATCCGATCGGCCAGGAAGTCGAAGTATTCCTCGAGCAGCTCGAGGACAAAGAAGGCATGATTGTCATCTCCAAGCGCCGTGCCGAACAGCAACGCGCATGGGACTATGTGGTCAACGAATGCGAAGAAGGCAGCTTGGTCGAAGGAACCATCAAGAACATCGTCAAGGGCGGCTTCATCGTCGACGTTGGCGTTGACGCGTTCCTGCCGGGCTCCCAGCTCGACGTCACCCCGGTTCGCAATCCCGAAGAACACATGGGCAAGACCTACCAGTTCCGCATCCTCAAGATCAACCTTGAGCGCAAGAACATCGTGGTTTCCCGCCGCGAGCTCATCGAAGAGTCCCGCCGCGAATCCCGCCGCAAGATCCTGGCCGAAATCCAGGTCGGACAGGTTCGTCCGGGCGTGGTCAAGAACATCACCGACTTCGGTGCCTTCGTCGATCTCGACGGCATCGACGGCCTGCTGCACGTCACCGACATGACCTGGGGCCGCATCAACCATCCGTCCGAAGTCCTGAAGGTCGGCGACCAGCTGAACGTGATGATCCTCGACGTCGATCTCGAAAAAGAGCGCATCAGCCTCGGCCTCAAGCAGACCATGGACAATCCGTGGGAAGAAATCGAAGCCCGCTACCCGATCGGTGGCCGCGTACACGGCAAGGTGGTCAACCTGGCTCCTTACGGCGCGTTCGTCGAACTCGAAGAAGGCGTGGAAGGACTCGTTCACGTTTCCGAAATGTCTTGGACCAAGCGCATCCAGCGCGCCGCCGACGTCCTCAACGTGGGCGACGAAGTCGATGCGGTCGTCCTCGCGGTCAGCACCGAAGACAAGAAGATCTCGCTGGGCATGCGCCAGACCGAAGACAACCCGTGGGAAGTCGTCGCAGGCAAGTACCCGATCGGTTCGCTCGTTCAGGGCAAGGTCCGCAACTTCACCTCCTACGGCGCGTTCGTCGAGCTCGAAGAAGGCGTCGATGGCATGATCCACGTGTCCGACATGTCGTGGACCCGCAAGGTCAACCATCCTTCCGAAGTCCTCAAGAAGGGCGAGGAAGTCGAAACCGTCGTATTGGAAATCGACTCCGCCAACCAGCGCATCAGCCTCGGCCTCAAACAGGCCCAGGACGATCCGTGGGCCGGAATCGTTGACCGCTACCCGATTGGCGCGAAAGTCAGCGGCATCGTCACCAAGATCTCCTCCTTCGGCGCATTCGTCGAAATCGAGGAAGGCATCGATGGCCTCGTGCACATCAGCCAGATCTCCGACGACCACGTCGAGCGCGTCAAGGACGTCATGAACGTCGGCGACACCATCGAAGCCCGCGTCGTGAAGGTGGATCCGGTCGAGCACCGCATCGGACTCAGCGTCAAGGCCGCCAAGGTGGACGACGCCGACTTCGAAGTCCGCGAAGACATGCTCGAAGGCCTCCAGTCCGGATCGGAACTCGTCGATCTGGGTTCGGCGTTCGACAGTGCCTTTGGCGATGCCCTCGAAGAGTGGCACCCCGGCGACAAGAAAAAGAACTAACCCCCTTTTTCCCTAGCTGATAAAGCCTGCCCGATATCCGGGCAGGTTTTTTTGTGACTTTCGCTCGGCTTTGTGGCTAAATGCGCGCTTTCTTGCCCGAAGTGGAAAACCATCGTCTGGACGAAGCTATGAATATTGAAGAACAACTCGATTTCCTGTCGGCCCGCGCCGTTGATTTCATCAGCCGCGACGACTTGAAGAAAAAACTCGAAAAAGCCGCCGCCGAAGGGCGCGGGCTACGCATCAAATACGGCGCCGATCCATCGGCCCCGGACATCCATCTCGGCCACGTGGTCGGGCTCAACAAACTGCGCGAATTCCAGGATGCCGGCCATACGGTCGTCTTCCTGATCGGCGACTTCACCGGCATGATCGGCGATCCGTCCGGGCGGTCGCAGACCCGCAAGCCGCTCACCCGCGAGCAGGTCGAAGTCAACGCCAAGTCCTATCAGGATCAGGTCTTCAAGATCCTCGACCCGGAAAAGACCGAAGTCCGGTTCAATTCGGAATGGTGCGGCAAAATGGATTTTTCGGATGTCATCCGCCTCTCCGCCCACGTGACCGTGGCGCAGATGCTGGCGCGCGACGACTTTTCCAAGCGCTATGCCGCGCAGCAGCCGATCTCGATCGTGGAATTCCTCTATCCGTTGGTGCAGGCCTACGATTCCGTGATGCTCGAGGCGGACGTCGAGCTCGGCGGGACCGACCAGCTCTTCAACCTGCTGCTCGGCCGCGAGCTGCAGAAGGTGATGGGGCAGGAGCCGCAGTGCGTCTTGACCCTCCCGCTGATCGAAGGCCTCGACGGCGTCCAGAAGATGTCCAAGAGCCTCAACAACTATGTCGGCATCAGCGAATCCGCGCGCGACATGTACGGCAAGCTGATGAGCGTGCCGGACGACCTGATGTGGAAATATTTCGAATACATCCTCTGCTGGCCGAAAGAAAAGGTGCAGCAGACCCACGCCAAGGTCGCCGCCGGCGAACTGCATCCGCGCGCCGTCAAGGATATGCTCGGCCAGGAAGTGGTCGCCCGCTTCATTGGCGCCGACGAAGCCACGGCGGCTTCGGAAGAATTTACGCGCATCTTTGCGCAGAAGGAATTGCCGGACGAGATTCCGGAAGTGGTCTTGCCCGCCGAGGAGCTGGGGCTGCTCAATTTGATGGTGCAGGCCGGTCTCGCCAAAAGCAACGGCGAGGCCCGTCGCCTCGTCAAGCAGGGCGCGGTACGGATCAACGACGAAAAGGTAAGCGACGAGCGCGCGCAAATCACCCCCGAAGACGGAATGATCATCCGCTCCGGCAAGCGTGGCTTCGCTCAAGTGAAGATCGCATAGTTAACCACTAAGGCACAAAGGACACGAAGCTGGTTTTCTTCGAGTTCTTGGTGTCTTTAGCGAGCAACGCGAGCGGGTGGTTTGAATTTTAGATTAGTTGGAGAATTGAGAAATGGCCGGACATAGTAAATGGGCAAATATCAAGCATCGCAAAGGCAAGGCCGATGCGGCGAAGGGCAAGGTTTTCAGCAAGCTTGCCAAGGACATCATGGTGGCGGCGAGCTGCGGCGGCGGGAACCCCGCTGAAAACATTACGCTGCGCGCGCTTGTCCAAAAGGCCAAGGGCATCAGCATGCCCAAGGATAACATCGAGCGCGCCATCAAGAAGGGCACCGGCGAACTCGAAGGCGGCCAGCTGAGCGAGGGGTCCTACGAAGGTTACGTCGCCGGCGGCATCGCCGTGGTGGTGAAGGTGTTGACCGACAACAAAAACCGCTCGGCCGGGGAAGTGCGCTTTGCCTTCACCAAGGCGGGTTCGGAGCTTTCCGCGCAGGGATCGGTCAGCCGCATGTTCCAGCGCAAGGGCCAGATCTTCATCGACAAGGATCAAACCGACGAGGACACGCTGATGGATCTCGTGCTCGAAGCCGGCGCCGAAGACATGAAGGCCGATGGCGACCAGTTTGAAATCATCACCGATCCCGCCGATTTCGACGTGGTATCCGAGGCCATCACCAACGCGGGGATCGACATGGCGGAATCGGAAGTCACCATGATCCCGGATCTGGTGGTGGAAGTTAACGATCTGGCGCAGGCCAAGTCGATCATGGCTTTCGTTGAGCGGCTCGAGGATCTCGACGACGTGCAGAACGTCTACACCAACTTCGACATCTCCGACGAGATCGCCGCCCAACTCGAAGCGGAGTAGGGCATCGAAAGACGCCGAACGCGGAAGGTCTAAAATCGAGAACGGCCTGCCTTTCGTGGCAGGCCTTTTTCGTGCCGATCCATCTGTGCCGCTCGCGTTATTCCTCGACTGCGATGCGGATGAATTTGTGGGCTTCATCGATCGCCACGGTTGCGGAAACGGTTTCCACATCGTCGTTGGTTTCGAGAATGGCCTCGGTCAGCCCGTCGCCGGCAACCCGCCAGACCGTCGTGGTCAGCGCCGTCGCCCAGCCCGCGTCGACGGAAATGCCGGTATTGATGCGGCGTTGGTAGACGGCCACGAGGTTGGACGTGCCTGCGGTAATCTCCACGGCCGGCTCGTCGGCCACCAGCGGATCGAGCATCAAGGTCCACTCCTGCCGGTTGTTGAAGCGGTCGCCGTCCGGGTTGCCGGAGGCCGTCGTGTCCGTTCCTTCCGCCGCACCGGAAAAGGCATCGGCGGCCCACAGGGAATAGCCGTCCTCTTCGGTAACGACATTGACGCCGCCGCGCACGATCACCTTATCGAATGCCGTGGCGGCGGAGTACGATTCGTTCCCGCCATAGATATAGAGCCGGAAGGTGATCGCATTGGTCAGCCCCTGGAACGATGCCGCGGACAGATCGACCACATGGTTGACGTAGGTCGATTCATTCGTGGTCTGTCCAACCTCGATTTGAGCGCCTTCTTCGAATCCATCGATCGAGGAAAAGAGCGCCCAGCGCTCGGCCGCATGATTCACCGTTTTGGCAAGCGCCCGGAAGGAGAAGCTCGTTAAATCCAGCTGATAGCCGCTGTCGGGCGTGATGGTGAAAACCAGATAGTCATGGTTGGTGATCGCCAGGCCGAGGTTGTCGGCATTGTTCATATCCGTAAAACCGAAGCTGTCGCGCGCACCGCCATATGAAAACGGGTTCGCCGTCCCGAACAGATACCCTTC
>NZ_JBFJYW010000036.1:0-17728 GCF_041622395.1 Pontiella sp.
ATACTCTAACCATAGATAAGTCGGACGTATCGAGGGGCTCAGTCCAACAAAAAGATTGCGCCTTGGGGTTTGCCCTCATATACTCCTGCATTTTAACTGGCTTCCACGGCGAGGAGGTTGGGTGAAGCCGGATGGACATAATGCGAATCGTTGGGTAAAGGGTAAAATATGGAAACTAATGAATCGGCAAAGTGGCTCAAGAGAATCTTCATTCTACTGTGCTTTCCTGTTGTAATTGGATCAATATTGCTGACCGTAACGATCGTAGAAAACCTTTCGTACATGCTGGATGACAGCCCATCGTTTTTCGACACGACTAAAGTCGTTGCGGCCAACGGAGATCTAAAACCTGGTGACATCATTACGGAAGACCGCGTTGGTGTAATGACAATGCAGAATGATGAACTACCTGCGCACTACATCGCTGCGTCAAGTTTCGTTGCGATACGCGGTCACAAAATCATCGCACCGTTATCCCACAAAGCTCCGCTAAGTTGGTATGCGACAGACGTTCCCAAAACTAATGTCGAGATAACTGCAGAATAGTCTCTACGCCCTTCCGAGTAAGACCTGCGAAGCACATACTGCGAATGCAGAGCATCCCTGCTTCAATCTTTGTCTTGTGTCAACTTCCACGATCGATTGAACCTCCCAGCCTTGTTTTGCCCTTCAAAAATAAATGAACCCCGGCTGAGCGCGGATAGGCACCGATTCATGAAGAGGATATGCAGCACCGGTTCTTGCTCCGGCGGATGAGCGGGACAAACCCCAGATCCCATTGCGTATGCGTGGTTCCATTCCCGGATATCGGATAACGTGTGCCTGCGTCGTCCCGGCAGAGCGCAGCGTATGGCCAAAAAAAAGGCCGCCCTTGCGGACGGCCTCTTCTTCATTCGCGCAGCAGCGAAGCTTAGCGAACCTTGCCTTCGGCATGGCGCTTCTTGACCACTTCTTCGGCGATCGAGAACGGAACGGCCTCGTAGTGCTCGAAGGTCATCGAGAACGATGCGCGACCCTGCGTCAGGGAGCGGATGGTGTTGGAATAGCCGAACATTTCGCTCAGCGGGACCATGCCCTTGACGATCTTCATGCCGCCGCGCTCATCCATCGAGTCGATGCGTCCGCGGCGCTGGCAGATGGTGCCGTTGACCGCGCCCATGAATTCGTCGGGGGTAGTGACTTCGATGGACATCACCGGCTCGAGCAGCTCGGGTTGGCCCTTCATGAAGAGTTCCTTGAAGCCTTGGCGGCCGGCAATCTGGAAGGCGAAGTCGGACGAGTCGACATCATGGTAGGAACCGTCGGTCAGGGTGACCTTCATGTCCACGACCGGATAGCCGGCGAACGGTCCTTTTTCCAGAGCCTGGATGACACCCTTTTCAACGGACGGAATGTATTCGGCCGGAATGCGTCCACCGGTGATGGCGTTGACGAATTCGAAGCCTTCGCCCGGATTGCGCGGCTCCAGGCTCATGACGACATGGCCGTACTGGCCGCGTCCGCCCGACTGCTTGGAGTGCTTGTAGGATCCATCGGAAGGTGCCGTCGCGGTTTCGCGGTAGGCCACTTCCGGACGGCCAACGGCCGCCGCCACGCCGAATTCGCGCTTCAGGCGGTCGACGATGATTTCGAGGTGAAGCTCGCCCATGCCGGCAATGATGGTTTCCGATGTTTCCTGGTCGAAGGAGACGGTGAAGGTCGGATCCTCGTCGGCCAGACGATGCAGGGCTTCGCCCAGCTTTTCGTTGTCGGCGTTGGATTCCGGCTTGATGGAAATCGAGATCACCGGTGCCGGGAAGTCCATGGACTCGAGGAAGATTTCGTTGTCCTTGTCGCAGAGGGTATCGCCGGTCTTGGTTTCGGTCAGTCCGGCCACGGCAACAATGTCGCCGGCCACGGCCACATCAAGGGCTTCCTGGCGGTTGGCGTGCATGCGCAGCAGGCGTCCAACGCGCTGTTTTTTCTGCTGGGAAGAGTTCCAGATGGTGGAACCGGCCGTCATTGTGCCCGAGTAGAGACGCAGGTAGGTCAATTTACCCATGTGCTTGTCGGACATAATCTTGAACGCCAGCGCGGAGAACACTTCGTTGTCGTCGACCTTGCGCTGGTTTTCCGGGTTCTGGGTGCAGATGATCGGCGGGATTTCGTTCGGCGCGGGAAGGATCTTGATGACGCCGTCGAGCACCTGCTGCACGCCCTTGTTCTTGAAGGCGGAGCCGCAGTAAACCGGAACGACCTGGCGGGCGCAGGTGGCCTTGCGGAGAATCTTCCAGATTTCGGCTTCGGAAAGGTCGCCTTCTTCGAAGAATTTTTCGAGCATCTCTTCGTCTTGTTCGGCGCATTTTTCAACCAGGTTGTTGCGCCATTTCTTGGCGGACTCGGCCAGGTCGGCGGGGATTTCGACTTCGTCCCATTCGGCGCCCTGCGATTCTTCCTTGAAGATCAGCGCTTTCATGGTGATGAGGTCGACGATGCCCTTGAAGGAGTCGGATGCCCCGATCGGAATAACCACGGGAACGGCGTTTGCGCCGAGCATGTTGTGGATGCCGTCGACCACCGAGAAGAAGTCGGCGCCGATGCGGTCCATCTTGTTGACGAAGGCGATCTTCGGCACTTCGTAGCGCTCGGACTGGTGCCAAACGGTTTCGGACTGGGGCTGGACGCCGCCCACCGCGCAGTAGAGGGCGATCGCGCCATCGAGTACGCGCAGGGCGCGTTCCACTTCCATCGTGAAGTCCACGTGGCCGGGGGTGTCGATGATCGAGATCATGTGGTTTTTCCACATGCAGGTGGTGGCGGCGGAGGTGATCGTGATCCCGCGTTCCTGTTCCTGGACCATCCAGTCCATGGTGGCGGCGCCGTCATGGACTTCGCCGATTTTATGGGAGCGGCCCGTGTAGTACAGGATGCGTTCGGATACGGTGGTTTTGCCGGCATCGATGTGAGCCATGATGCCGATATTGCGTACATTCTTCAAAGGGACTGTTCTAGCCATTGGTTTTCCTCGTTAAATTAAATCTTTAACCATCTAAAAGCGCGACAATATGCTCCTTGGGTAATCCATCTTCAAGGGTTAATTCGTTAAAAGTTGGCGACTTGCGCGACGGGGCAACCCGGAACCAAACGCCGCGGATCGGAAGAAGCGGGGTTGCGGGCGCGGTTGGGCCATTTGCCACAACGGTAAAGCCTTGGAAAGCCGGCGGGCCGGGGGTTGCGGTATTTCCGGGGATGGCCCGGGCTAGGGATTGGTTGCGCAGGCGATGCGGTCGTGCCCGGCCAGGTCGTGTTTGATCTGGATGTCGGCATACCCCATGTTTTCCAGGCATTTGCGGACGGCGGGCCCTTGGTCGAAGCCGAATTCGAGGAAGATCTGCCCGCCGGGAACCAGTACCGAGCGTGCTTGCAGGGCGAGGTCTTCGATCAGTTCCATGCCGGTCGGGCCGCTATCGAGCGCGGATTGCGGTTCGTGGTTGCGCACGGAGGGGTGCAGCTCGGCCCAATCCCTGGAGGCGATGTAGGGCAGGTTGGCCACCACCACGTCGGCGCTGGCGGGGGCGTGCCCTTCGAGCAACGAACCCTCGATCCAGAGGATCTGGTTGCGAAGGCCATGCTGTTCGGCGTTTTCCTGCGCCAGCTCCAGCGCGGCCGGCGAAATGTCGACCGCCTTGAAGCAGGCGTCGGTGCGTTGCTTGGCCAGCGTAATGACGATGCAGCCCGAACCGATCCCGACATCCACGACCGTGGCCGGCGTCTTGTTGTTCCAAATCTTGGAAGCCAGCACCTCTTCCACCAGCAGTTCGGTTTCGGGGCGCGGGATCAGCGCGCGCGGATCGCATTTGATCTGCAACCCCCAGAAATCGACGTGGCCGACGACGTATTGCAACGGCTCGCCCTGTTCGATGCGCGCGGCGAGCGGCTCGAGCCGGCGGATGATCTGGAACTGTTCGGCGGAGGAGCGCGCTTCGGGTGCCTTGCCCGTGTAGATCTCGAGCGGTTTGCAGTCGAAAACGTGCGCCAGCAGCTCTTCCGCCACGCGCCGCGCGTTGTCCACCCCCGCCGCCGTGAAACGGAACTCGAGCGATTCGATTAGTTGATCTACTTCCATGCTTTTTGATCGAAGGGCGAAGGGCGCGGGTCAAGGGCTTTTGACTGTTCGACCTTCCGGCATTCGAGCCCTATTTATAGTTTTTCGGATCGATGCCGAGGTTTTTGATGCGGTAGTTGATGATGCGCTGGGTGGCCTGCAGGTAGCGGGCGACCGCCGCCGCATTGCCGCGGTGCTTTTTCAGGGCATCGATCAAAAGTTCCCGCTCATAGGCCTCGATCATCTGCTTGAGGCTGGTGCCGTTTTCGGGCAGCAGGCTGGTGTGCGTTTCGTCGCTGGTCTGCAGCGACGGCGGCATGTTGAACCCGTGGATCACGCAGTCCGACGAGGTGAGCACGGCGCGCTCGATGCAGTTTTCGAGTTCGCGCACGTTGCCGGGCCAGTGGTAGGCCATCATCATGTTGATGGCGGAGGTGGAGATGCGTTTCATATCCTTGCCGTACATCCCGCCGTATTTCTGCAGAAAGTGGTCGGCCAGCAACATGATGTCGGATTTGCGCTCGCGCAGCGGCGGCAGCATGATCGGAAAAACGTTGAGGCGGTAGTACAAGTCCTCGCGGAACGTGTCGTTGACCATGCCTTCTTCCAGGTTGCGGCTGGTGGCCGCCACCACGCGCACGTTGACGGTGATGGTTTCGTTGCCGCCGACGCGCTCGAACGATTTTTCCTGCAGGACGCGCAGCAGGCGCACCTGCACGGCCGGGGAGATGTCGCCGATTTCGTCGAGGAAGATGGTGCCGCCGTTGGCCAGCTCGAAGCGGCCCTTGCGCTGTTGCTGGGCCCCGGTGAAGGCGCCCTTCTCGTGGCCGAAGAGTTCGGATTCGATCAGGTTTTCGGGCAACGCCGCGCAGTTGACGCTGACAAAGGCGTTGTTTTTGCGCGGACTGTTGAAGTGGATGGCCCGGGCAACGAGTTCTTTACCCGTTCCCGATTCGCCGCGCACCAGCACGGTGGCGGCACTGCCGGCCACCTGGACGATCTGTTCGTAGACGCTGCGCATCGAGTTGCAGTTGCCCACCATGTTGTCGATGCTGTAGCGCCCGCCCAGCTGGCGGCGCAGCATTTCGTTTTCGGATTCCAGCGCGTTGCGTTCCTCGATCTCTTCGCGGATGGTCGAAACGGCCGAGGCCAGAATCTGCGCCACGTGCTCGAGGAAGAGCAGGTAGCCCTTGAGTTCCTCTTCGGCGGTGGCCGGCAGGTCGATGCTCATGGTGCCGATCACTTCCTTGCGGTGGATGATCGGTACGCAAATAAAGGCGGTTTTCTGGTCGCCGCGCGCCTTGGTCCGGTTCAGAAAGTCGGGCGATTCGCCGATGTCGGGCACAAGCTCGGATTTGCCGGACTGCGCGACCCGCCCCGTGACGCCTTCGCCCAGTTCGTATTGTCCGCGGCGCATTTCGCTGTCGGACAGGCCGCTGGAGGCCTCGATCTTCAAAACGTCGGTGCCCGGTTTGCGCAGGGTCAGGGTGCCGCGGACCACGCCCAATTCGGTGGCCATGATATGCAGCACCTCGTTGAGCAAATCCGAGACGTTGTGCTGCCGCGCGGAAATGGTCTGCGAGATGTTGTAGAGAACGTTAAGTTCTTTTTCGCTTCGATTCATGTTTTGCATCCTCATGCGGCTTGGATGTTTTATCGTCCAAACCTGAATACAAAAATGTATCTAGATGTCCGGCGCCAACACAAGTGTCTTTTGGAAATAAATGTCGGGACGCATCGATTCCCGCGGTTATGGGCTCCTTTGGCGGGGGGCGCGGGAAAAGGGGCAACCCGCCGCCCATTCGTGCGGTATTCGCGCCGTTCAGAAGCTGAACCCCATCTGGCCCGTCGGTGGCTCGCTCCGTTTTTCGGCCGAGCCCAGCAGGGCGATGAGCTGCTCTTCGTTCAAGATGGTGACCCCGAGTTTTTCGGCTTTCGCCAATTTTGAACCGGCGCTCTCGCCCGCCACCAGATAGCTGGTGTTTTTCGAGACGCTGCTGCTCACCTTGCCGCCGCGCGCCTTGATCTGGTCGCCGGCTTCGTCGCGCGTCATCGATTCCAGCGAGCCGGTCAGCACGAAGGTGAGGCCTTCGAGCTCGTGGCTTGCGCCGGTCGCCGCTTGTTCGAAGTTGACGCCCGCCGCCCGGAGTTGGTCGATCACCGCGCGGGTGTCGTCCGATTGGAAATAGTCCACGACCGACTTCCCGACGATCGGGCCGATGTCGTGGATCTCTTCGAGGCGGAGGGTGTCGGCGGCCATGAGCGCGTCGATATTCTTGAATTCGTTGGCGAGGATTGTGGCCGCACCCTTGCCGACATGGCGGATGCCGAGGCCGAACAGCACCTTTTCGAACGGACGCTGCTTGCTCTCCTCGATGCCCTTGATCAGGTTTTCGGCCGACTTTTCGCCCATGCGCTCGAGCCCGAGCACTTCGACCTTTTGAAGCGCGTAGAGTTCGGCCGGATTCTTGACCAGCCCGCCATCGACGAGCTGTTCGACGAGCGATTCGCCGAGCCCGTTGATATCCATGGCGCCGCGCGACGCAAAGTGGGTGAGCCAGTTCTTGACCTGCGCCGGGCACTGCAGGTTGATGCAGCGCAGGGCCACCTCGCCCTCGCGCTTCTCCACCTCGCCGCCACAGACCGGGCAGGCGGCCGGCATGCTGAATTCGGTCTCGGTGCCTTTGCGCTTTTCTTCGACCACCTTGACGACGGCGGGAATGATCTCGCCCGCCTTTTCGATGATGACGCGGTCGCCGATCCGGATGTCCTTGCGGCGGATCTCGTCCTCGTTGTGCAGGGTGGCGCGTTTGACGGTGGTGCCGGCCAGCAGGACGGGTTCGAGCTCGGCGACGGGCGTCAGCACGCCCGTGCGCCCGACCTGGATCGAGATGGCGCGCAGCGTGGTTTCGGCCTGTTCCGGTTCATACTTGTAGGCCACCGCCCAGCGCGGGCTTTTGGCCGTGTAGCCGAGCTCTTCATAAAGCACCCGCTCGTTGACTTTGATGACGGCGCCGTCCATCTCGAACGGAAATTCATGGCGCATGGATTCGAGCGCGTCGAGTTGGTCGAGGACCTCCTCGATCGTCGGGTAGAGCCAATAGTTGGGCGTAATGCGCAAGCCGTAGTTTTTCAGCGACTCCAGCATGAGCGCGTGTGTCTTGAAAGCGATGCCGTCGAGTTGCCCCGTTGCATAGAAAACGGCGTCGAGCGGGCGTTTGGCCACTTCGCGGGAATCGAGCAACTTGAGCGATCCGGCGCAGGCGTTGCGCGGATTGGCGAACGGTTCGAGCCCGGCCTCCTGCCGCGTTTCGTTGAGCTTGGCGAAGCCGGCGGTGTCCATGTAGATTTCGCCGCGCACTTCGAGCACGGCGGGCGGCATCATGTCGGAAAGCCGCAGCGGGATCGAATGGATGGTTCGGATGTTGACCGTCACGTCGTCGCCGGTTGTTCCATCGCCGCGCGTGACGGCGCGAACCAGCTCGCCGTTTTCGTAGCGCAGCGAAATCGCCACGCCGTCGATCTTCGGTTCGAGGACGTAGTCGAAGGTCTCTTCCGGGATCAGCTTGCGGATGCGGCGGTCGAACTCGGCCAGCTCTTCTTTCGAATAGGTGTTCGACAGGCTCATCATCGGCACGGCGTGCCGGACGCTCTCGAAGCCGGCGAGCGGGGCGCCGCCGACGCGCTGGGTGGGGGAGGTGGCGCTGGCGTATTCCGGATGCTGCTTTTCCAGCGCTTCGAGTTCGTGCAGGAGGGCGTCGTAGTCGCGGTCGCCGATCTCGGGCTTGGCGTCGATGTAGTAGAGGCGGTTGTGCCGCTCGATTTCCGAGCGCAGTGCCTCGATCCGTTGTTTGGGGTCGGCTTGTTGAGTCATGGCGTGGAAGGTACCGATTTCGGCAAATCGGGTCAATTCGGACGAACGGAATGTATGCGCAGGCGGCTTCCGGGCAACGCCGCGCGGGCTAACGCGTTTCCGGCGGAACGAGCGGCAGGGTGGCGGTGAAGGTGCAGCCGTGGTCGGGATTGTTTTCGACGGTCAGCGTGCCGCCGTGCGCCACCACGATGCTTCGGGCGAAGCTGAGCCCCAGGCCGTTGCCCTGCGATGAACGGCTTTGCTCGCCGCGATAGAAGCGCTCGAAGATCCGTTCGGTTTCCGCCGGGTCGATCCCGGGCCCGGCATCGGATATCGAGAACCGGACCGACTGCTTGTCCGCGGTGGCGGCGAGAACGATTTCTCCGCCTTCCGGGGTATATTTGATGGCGTTGTCGAGCAGGTTGGCGACCACGCGCTGGATCCGGGTTTGATCGCCCGGAAGCGTGAGCGGGGCCGGCTCGATCCGGACGTCCAGGCGGATATTCTTTTGTTCCGCGACCGGCTGGAAGAGCTCGGCCGCATCGCTGAGTAGGGCATACAGGTCGATCGGGTTGCGCCGGATCTCCAGCAGGCCCGATTCGGCCTGCGCAATTTCGAGGGTGATGTTGATGATGCCGGTCAGGCGGTCGCACTCTTCGAGGATCGTGCTGCCCATTTCGCGGTAGGGCTCGATCTCCTGCGGGCCCATCAGCGTGGTTTCGGCCGCCCCGCGCATCCGGGTGATCGGGCTGCGCAGATCGTGGGCGACGTTGTCGGAGACTTCCTTGATTTCGAGGATCAGCGATTGGATCCGCGCCAGCATGCCGTTGAACGCATCGACCAGATCATCGATTTCGCGTCCTTTTTTCTCCAGGGGAAGGGTTTGGTCGAGGGCGTCTTTGCGGGTGAAGGAGACGGCGCGGGTGACCGCTTTCACCCCGGCCATGGCGCGCTGGGCCACCACCCAGCTGAACAGCGTGCTGACCCCCAGAAACAGGACCGATCCGATGATCAGGAAGCGTTGGATCTTCTGCCGCGATCTGTTTTCGGACTGGAGGTTGATGCCGAATTGCAACAGGTGGCCGTCGGCGGTTTTCAGGGTGGCCATGCGGGCGTTGAAGGGGCTGGCCGCGGGATAGAGCATCTGGAAGGCGGGTTGGAGCGGCACCGTGGGCACCGCCACGGCCCGCAGTTCCGCATCCAACCCTTCCCAGCCGGCGATGTTCGAGGTGAGGCGCGGTTCGCGATTCGGCGAGAGCAGGCGGCAAAAGAGTTTTTGTGCACCGTAGGCTTCGGCCTCCTGGCGGAACTCTTTGGCCAAACCTTCGATCCCGTCCGTTTCGTAAATGGCGTTGAATTCGTCGATTTCCGCGGACAGGTACTGGTCCATGCGCTTCACGGCATTGCTGTTCATGACGGCGGTCACCGCCAGGAGCATGACCAGGCAGAACAGCGTGTAGAACAGGGCATACCACAGGGTAAGGCGCGATGCGACGGTATGGGTGGAGCGCGGCGGGTTATTCGAGGACATAGCCCATTCCCCGGACGGTGCGGATCAGTTTCGCTTCCGTGCCCCGATCGATTTTTTCGCGCAGGCGGCAGATCCGCGTTTCCACGACGTTGGTCTGGGGGTCGAAATTATAGTCCCAGACGTGTTCCATGATCATGGTTTTCGAGACCACCCGGCCGGTATTGCGCATCAGGTATTCGAGCAGGGAAAATTCCTTGGGCTGCAGCTCGATCTCGCGGTCCGCCCGGAATGCTTTTTTCCGGACGAGATCCATGCGCAGGTCCGCCACGGTCAGCGAGGTGGGGTCGGTCTGGGCCGAGGCCCGGCGCAACAGGGCCTGGATGCGGGCCAGCAGTTCGGAAAAGGCGAAGGGTTTCATGAGATAGTCGTCGGCGCCGACCTGGAGCCCCTTGATGCGGTCCTCGACGGACGAGCGGGCGCTGAGCACGATGACCGGGATGGGGTTCTGCTGTTTCCGCAGGCATTCGATCACGGAGAGGCCGTCCCGTTTGGGAAGCATGATGTCCACGACCGCCGCATCGAACGGAAACTCGCTTGCGAGATGCAGCCCGATCTCGCCATCGGCGGCATGGTCCACCGCAAAGCCTTCCTGTCCGAGTCCCTTGATAATGAACGCGGCGGTCTTCGGGTCGTCTTCGATCAGCAGGATTCTCATGGTTGTTCTTCGGGGCGTTCGGGGCCGTTTCCTAATTGGACGAATGAAAGGTGCTGGGA
The DNA here is from genome assembly GCF_041622395.1 of Pontiella sp. Taxonomy (NCBI): domain Bacteria; kingdom Pseudomonadati; phylum Kiritimatiellota; class Kiritimatiellia; order Kiritimatiellales; family Pontiellaceae; genus Pontiella; species Pontiella sp. The sequence goes on from NZ_JBFJYW010000036.1 coordinate 10,183, forward strand.
TTGTTTTCTGATGGACGCGGTGCTGTCAAGGATCTCTATGCCGAACGATTGGCCCAGCCCGTCGAGTTCCCGCGTGTGGACGACGGCGAAAACGGGTTTCCCGCTGCGGGTAAGCAGCTTTTCGAGTTCGGCGGTTTCGGTCAGGGTCGGGATGGGCGCGTCGTGATAGAAGGCCAGCACCTCCTTGTCCATGTTCCATTGGACGAGCCGGTCGCCGGGGGCGAGCGCCGAACGGATGCGCACGGCCAGCGCCTGCTCCGCGGCCCGGCGGGCATGCAAAGGCAGCAGGGCGTTGCCGCCCGCGACCGCGACGGCGCAGAGCACCAGCAAAACCACCAACTGCCGCACGAGCGGGGTGGGCGTCCATTCGCCAGCGTTCAGCCCGCGCCGGACGAGCAGGTACAGCAACCCTCCCGCGCCCGCCGTCAGGATGAACGCGACGATGCGCCCTTGGTAGAGCAGGGTGCCGGCGCAGGCGAGAACCGCCGCACCGGTGATGCCCCGCAGGGCCATCCACCATTTGCGCGGGAGCGCCGCGAGCGGCGGCGGCAGCAGCAGGGCGCGTGCAAGCGCGAGTGCCGGAAGCGGAAGGATCGGCAACAGGTAGTGGCTGCGGTAGTGCCCGCCCAAGGTAAAGACGACCAGCCAGGTGGCGCCAACCACCAGCAGCAGGCGCGCGGAAGGGCCGAGCGCCTTCCGCTTTTTCCATAGCCGGCGGGCCACGAAGGGCATCGCCAAACTCGCCGGCAGCATGCAGAGGGGCAGCGCCCAGAGATAGTAGGCACTCAGCAGTTCGTCCCACTGCGCCAGGTTGCGAAGCAGCGAGCCCGACATCTGGCTCTCTTCGATGGCGATGCCCATCGACTCCAGCCGGCGGTTCAACAGGATCCACCACGGCAGGACGATCGCGCAATAGAGCAGCAGGCCGCCGATCGGATGCAAAATGCGCGCAACGCGGCGGCGGTCCGGGCCCGTCAGCAGAAAAATCAGGAAGCCGGCGAGGAAGACGGCGGGCACCTGCGGCCCCTTGGCCAGCGTGGCCAGCGCGGCCGCCAGCCATCCGGCCAGCCCGTACGCGCACTGGCTGCGGCTTCCGTCCGCCGCCCGCCAGGCATCCAGCCACGCAAACAGAAGCAACGCGCAGCAAGCGGCATAGAGCATGTCCGGCCGCGAGTTGTGCGCCATTTCGACCAGCTGTTCCGAGCTCGCAAGGATCAGCGCCGCAAGAAAGCCCGTCGTCCGGCCATAGAGGCGGGTTCCGGCGCGGTAGGTCGCCAGCCCCAAGGCCAGCGCGGCCAGCAGCGAAACCAGCCGGCCGTGCCAGATTTGAACGTCCGCATGGAACGGATCGAGCTGGGCGACCAGCGTCGTGGCCCAGTAGTTCAGCGGCGGTTTGTTCAGCCGCGGCTCGCCGTTGAACCGCGGCAGGATCCAGTCGCCGGAAACCTGCATTTCCTGCGCGGTTTCGAGGACGAAGACGCCGTGCCGTTCAAGCGGGATCGAAACAATGCCGACCATGCCCACCAGCCAGAGCGCGATCAGGATCAGCGGAGCCGTGCGGCCGAGCGACGGGGAGCTCATCGTGCTTCCGTGCGGTTGGGTGAAAAAACGCGGCGGGCATACCAGCGCATGGCATAGCAGTCGGCGATCCCGCGCCAGAGGCGGTTGCCGATGCCGTATTTGGAAAGCCCGGCCAGCCGCGGGCTGTGGGCAATCGGCACCTCGACCACGTTGAGTCCCTGCAGTTTGAAGATCGTGGTGATGAAGCGGTGCAGGCCGTTGAAGGGGGGCAATTCCATCGTGGCTTCGCGGCGCATCAGCCGCATGCCGCACCCGGCGTCCTGCACCGGGACGCCGGTGATCCAGTCGCGGAAGGCATTGGCGAGCTTGGAGGAGATCCGTTTGATGGCCGGGTCGTTGCGGCGGCGCCGCACCCCGCAGACCGCATCCGTTCCGGGGGTCATCTGTTCCAGCAAGCGGGGGATTTCGGTTGGCGGGTTCTGCATGTCGGCATCGAGCGTCGCGATCAGCCGGCCGCGGGCGGCGTGGAAGCCCGACACCACCGCCGCGCTCTGCCCGCTGTTGATGCGGTGGTGGATCCCCCGCACTTCCGGAAAGCCGGCGCACAGCTGCACGATCACCTCTTTGGAGCGGTCGGTGCTCGCGTCGTTCACCAGAATGATCTCAAAGCGCGGTTCGAGCGGCCGCAGGGTGCCGGTCAGCGCCTCGACGAGCGCCGGCAGGCAGTCCGCCTCGTTGTAGGCCGGCACGATGACCGATAGGTTTATGTCGTGGCCGGGGTCGCGCATTTTTTCTTCCTGAGGATGAGGTGGATGTTTCGCAGATAGATGAATACGCCCGCACTTTGGCCGAGTATGAAGACCGGATCCTTCCGGTGAATGGCGTATACCAGCAACAGCAGCGAACCGCTCAGGCTGAAAAACCAAAACAGTTCGGGCACAACGCTTTCGCCCGCGCGTTCGCTGGCGATCCATTGGATCACAAACCGCGCGGTAAACAAGATTTGGGCAAACAAGCCCGCGATCAACCAGCCATCCATCTTAAAATCTCCGTAAAGTAAATATGGCGCAAAGGATAGCGGGCCGAAGGTTGCCGTGCGGTGTTGCGAAGATTGCCATTTGGCAATCTTTGCCCGTTTGCGCGCGACGGGCGCGCGTTCGTTGCACCCCCTTTTTCCTTGCCATTTTTTGTGGAAAACAGGGGCTTGCCCTTGCATGATGCGCCCTCGTTTTTATTAAAGAAACCTAGGGAGAAACCGATGGATACGACTTTTCTGGATCACGCCGAACTCGCGGGCCTGAAGGCCAATTGGGGAACGATCGCCGCCGACCGGCAGGAGTTGGTTGCCGCGCTGGTGGCCGAAGGCCAAGCCGCGCTCTTCGCGGATTGGGACGCGCCGGGCACCAACGACGCCGCCAAGGCCGCCTTTCTCGACTCGCTGGCCAAGATCAACGGCAACTATCCGGGCGGACTCGTCGGCTACATCCACAACGCCCGCAAGCTGCTGGCCGAATCCAAGGAAGGCGCCAATCCGTTCGAAGGCCTGACGCCGGAGCAGCCGGAGAAGGTCGACCTGACGTCGTTCTCGGCCGACTTCGAGAAATACGAAGCCGTCGGCGCGGCACGGTTCGACCAGGTCGGCGTGGTGCTGGTTGCGGGCGGGCTGGGCGAGCGCCTCGGCTATAACGGCATCAAGCTCGACATCGCGGTCGAGGTGCTCGAATGCACCTCCTATCTGAAGCACTACGCCGACAACCTGATCGCCATGCAGGCGCGCTCGGCGTCGAAGCGTCCGGTTCCGTTCGTGATCATGGTTTCGCAGGATACCGGGCCGAAGACGATCGAGTCGCTCGAAGCCAACCACTATTTCGGTCTGCGGAAGGAGCAGGTGTTCATTCTCCAGCAGGAGCTGGTTCCGGCGATCGCCGACAACGACGGCGCCTTGGCGCTGAATGCGAAATATGAGCTGATCCTCAAGCCGCACGGCCACGGCGACATCCACATGCTGCTGCACACCAGCGGCGTTGCCGCCCAGCTGAAGGACGCGGGCATCGAATATCTGATGTTTATCCAGGACACCAACGGCCCCAGCTTCAATACGCTGCCCGCCGCCGTCGGCGTCTCCGTGGAAAACGGCTACGACTTCAACTCGCTGGCGATCCGCCGCAAACCCGGCGAAGCCGTCGGCGGGCTCTCCAAGCTGGTCGGCAACGGCAAGGAATTCACGCTGAACGTCGAATACAACCAGCTCGATCCGCTGCTGCGCGCCACCATCAATCCCGCGGGCGACGTGGCCGACGAAACCGGATTCTCCCCGTTCCCCGGCAACTGCAACACGCTGCTGATCAAGCTCGATACCTACGTCCGGATTCTCGAGGCCTCCCGCGGGATCATCGCGGAGTTCGTCAACCCGAAATATACCGACGACACCAAGAGCGCGTTCAAGAAACCCACCCGCCTCGAAACCATGATGCAGGATCTGCCCAAGCTCTTCGGCGAATCCGAAAAGGTCGGCGTCACCATCTTCGACCGCATGTGGAGCTTCTCGCCCAATAAAAACAATGTGGCCGACGCCGCCGCGAAAATCGCGGCCGGCGGACCGGCCGACGCCAGCGCCACCGCCGAGAACGATTTCTATGCCGCCGGGCGCGCGCGCCTCGAAGTGGCCGGCATGCAGGTGGAAACCGCCGAAGAAAAACGTATCCTCGGCGTTCCGTTCACGCTCGGCCCGAAGGTGATCCTGCGGCCGTCGTTCGCGATGACCCTCGCCGAAGGCCGCGCCAAGGTGACCGGCGGCGCCATCCGCGGCGAAGCGACGCTGATCCTCGACGGCGCGGACATCGCGCTCGAAAACGTCGAACTCGCCGGCAAAACCGGACTCGTCGTGAAAGCCTGCGCCGGCGCGAAGGTGACGGTGAAGGGCCGCTTCGAGAACGCGGGCTTCGAGCTGGTTGAACTCGGCGCCGACGCCGACGTCCCCGAATACCTCAAGATCCGCGGCTACCGGTTCGAAAACCGCGGTGCCGCAATCTACGAATTCACCGAACCCGGCGAATACACCATCGAAGCGTAAGCTTCATCATAACTGATAGAGGAAGGCACCGTTTTGCGGTGCCTTTTTCAGTTTGCTGTCCTTTCTTGCAGTGGTGGGTTCGTCGAATCTGCATGGGGATGATTACGAAAGGTGCTGTCATGATTGCTAGAGCCATGCTGTTAATCTTGGTGTTCGCTGTTTCCGCCCGGGGCGCGGAGTTTAGTTTTGAGACGAATGATAATCATACGGTAAGCGTTAGTTGTTATGCGGGGGAAGGCAAAGTTGCGGAGATACCGGAGTCATATCATGGTTTGCCGGTAACCGGCATTTATGGATGCACCTTCGCAACGTTTGATGATTTGGAAAAGGTGATCATTCCGGCAAGCGTTACCAACATCGACGCCTTTTGTTTGTTCTATTGCAGTCCGAAGCTTTCGTCGATTCAGGTGGATTCAGCCAATCCATCCTATTGCAGCGAGGACGGGCTCCTTTTTAATAAGGATAAAACCGTTTTGGTTTCGGTTCCCGAGGGCGTAAGGGGGCAGATCACCCTCCCTAAAGGCATGGTTGAAATATGGGGAGGCGCTTTTGAGGATTGCCACGGGTTGAATTGCCTATGGGTTGAAAAGGGGAACCCCATCTTTTCGTCTAACGACGGTGTGTTGTTTCGCGGCACAACCAATCTGGTCTGCTTTCCGCCGGGGCATGCGAATCGCGACTATGTCGTGCCGGACGGCGTCAGAGAGATTGAGGAATCCGCATTTGGCAGTTGCACGAACTTGAACTCGGTGACGTTTCCCGTGGGTTTTGAATTGTTATCACACCGATTGTTCGTTGGGAGTGAACAACTCGACGCGCTCTATTTTAAAGGAAACGCGCCGAAGGTACGCGGTAGTTTAAGGCATCGCAGAGGTGTGACGGTCTACTATGATCCGGAAACATCCGGGTGGGGCCCGGAGTTCGCGGGACTACCTACTGCTCCATGGCCACAGGATAAGAAATAATGCCCTGTTTCGGTGCCTCATTGCTATCGTGGTGTTTCTTAGAAACGCACGCGGCTCAGAGAGCCGCCTCGACGATTTGGAACCCTTCATTCCGGGTCAATTCCGAGTAGAGCGCCGAGAGGCGCTCGGTCACCGGCCCGCAGGTTTCGTTGTGGTAGCGCGTGTCGTCGATCTTGGTGACGGGCGCGAGCTCGCCCATGGTTCCGGTGCAGAACACCTCGTCGGCCGCGAGCACTTCCGCCAGCGGAAGGTCGCGCACGTCGAAGGGCACGTTGTTTTTCGCGCAGATGTCGAGCACGGTCTGCCGCGTGATGCCCTCCGGGCACGCTTCGGTGGTGGAGGTTAAAACGGTGCCGTCTTTTACGATGAAGACATGCGTCGCGTTGGTTTCCGCCAAGTTGCCGGCGAGGTCGAGCATGAGCGCGTCGTCGAACCCGCGTTCGTTGGCTTCGAGCTTGGCGAGGATCGAGGTGAGCTGGTTGCAGCTGTGGATGTGCTGGTCGAGCACGTTTTTCGGCGGGCGGCGCAGGGACGAAACCGTGAGGGTGACGCCGGATTTGTCGTAGACGGGCGGTTTGTGTTCAGCGAGGATGATGAGCGTGCAGCCGGCGGTGTTGATCCGCGGATCGAGCCCGCTGGTATATTTCAGGCCGCGCGACATCGTGAGCCGGATGTGCACGTTGTCGAACATCCCGTTGGCTTCGAGCGTCCGGCGAAGCTGGTGGATGATTTCCTCGTTCGTCGGCACGCCTTGGTAGCGCAGGGCCGCGGCGGAACGATTGAGGCGGTCGAGGTGTTCCTCCAGTTTAAAGATCTTTCCCTGGTAGAGGCGCAACCCTTCCCAGACGCCGTCGCCGTTCTGGACGGTGGAGTCGAACGGGCTGACGCCCGCTTCGTCGCGGTGGACCAGTTTCCCGCCGATGTTGACGATGAGGTCGCGGTTTTTCTCGTAGAATTTCTGTAGCATCGCACTTCCTGTTGTTCGTGGTTTATCGATAGTTGTCCGACTGCAGCTTGTCGAGGTAGTCGTTGGGGTTGATGCGGTCGGGCAGGGCGTAGCCCGGAGCGTCGGACGACATCACCCGGCCAAGCTTCTCGCGTTTCAGCCAGAACTGCGGTTGCTGTTCGGCCAGCGCAATGTTTTTGATGTGCTTGGAAATCCGCCAGAAGTTGGAGAGGTAGTCGTTGAAGAGCATCCCGGCGAGCGGGGTGGTCTCCTTCTCTTCCAGCCGGTGGTAGTGGGCGTTGCGCACCCGGATGGCGGTTTCCTGGTAGCGCTCCCTCAGGTCGAGGATCTGCTTGGCCACTTCCTGGAAGTTCGCGGTTTCCGGATCGAGCGACTCAATCACCTTGGCAATGAGTTGCTCGACCGCGCGATGGACGGAGAGCCAATCCTCGATCATCTCGGGGCTGAAGCGCGCGGCGGTTTTCGCGCGTTGCCGCATGGCGATGTCCGCGAGGTTGTCGATGTGGTCGCCGACGCGCTCGACATCGGACATGCAGCGGTCGATGTGCCCGATGAGGATGGATTGCCGCTTGGAGAGGTATTGGCCGGTCAGGCGGGCAAGGTAGTTGCGCATGGCGACCTTGATGGCGTTCACGCTCTGTTCGTTGATGGAAATCCGTTTGGCGCGTTTGGGGTCGTGCTGGATAAACTCTTCCGCCGCCAGATGGTGGCTGTGCGCGCAGATGCGCGCGGTGCGCTGCAGCTCGCGCAGGCAGGCGTAGATGGCCTGTTCGGGGCGGCTGAGCAGGGCGTCGTCCAGAAAGCTCGGTTCGGGTTGTTTCTCCTTGGCGGGCACGAGCCGGGTGGCGATTTTCCCCAGCAACGGGGCCAGCGGAAGCATCAGCAGGGCGCTGATGGTCATCTTGATGGTGCCCGCGTTGGCCGCCTGCCGGATGAGGTCGGCGGAGGTGTGCGGCGCATACCGGTAGAATAGCGGGGCCGCGGCCAGGGCCAGCGTGGTGCTGATCAAATTGAACACCA
>NZ_JBFJYW010000037.1:0-17684 GCF_041622395.1 Pontiella sp.
CGGCGGGCCGACCAGCACGAGGGTGGCGTCGGCGCCCAGCTTTGCGTTGCTGAACGCGCGAACCAGCACCGAGAGGTTCTTCTGTTTGGCGGTGCGGCCAAGGTGAATCACGTAATACCCGGCCGGATCCAGCTTCAGGTGGTTCCGGCTGTCGGCCCGGGATGGCGGATTCGTGAAGTCCTGTAGGTCGACCGGGTTCGGGATCTTGATGATGTGCTTGGCCCGCCGGGCCGCCCGCCACGACGTTTCTTCTTCCCAGTCCGCCGTAATATGGATGCCGTATACGCACCACAGGTTGATTTTCTCCATGGTGTGGAACAGCACCTGTTTGAGCGCCGGCATCCGGGTGAAGTGGTAATCGCCGTAATGGCTCCGGCAACTGATGAGGGCCGGCTTCTTGCGCATCTTGGAGATGACCGCCCCGAAAAACGTGGTGAAATTCCAGACCCCGTTCAGGTGGATGACATCGTGCTGCGGCGCGTTTTTGTAAAGCTTCCATAGGGTCTTCGGAATGAGACCCAATCCCCAGAACCCGATCGATTTCGAGACATGTACGGTTATGCTCTCATGCAGGTAGAAGCGCTCGGGCGTGTAGGGCATCGCCTTGCTGTCGCCGATATAGAGGGTAACCTTGTGTCCGGCGGCCGCCATGAGTTTGGCCTGCTGGGCCATGGAGCGCGGCATGCCGCCCCCTTGCGAGGAAAGCATCATTCCGACGATCGCGATATCGTATTTACGTTCAGTTCCCATTATGTCGACCGCAGGTTGGTTTGTTTGATCAGGTAGAGCGGGCGGTCCTTGATTTCGTCGAAGACGCGGCGGATGTACTGGCCGAGAATGCCCATGCAAAGCATCTGCAGGCCGGAAACGAAGAAGATGGCCAAGGTCAGGTAGGTGGTGCCTTCGTGAGGCGGCGGTCCCGCCTGGATGAAGTTCCACATGATAAACAGGTAGATGCCGATGCTGATCGACAGCGTGCAGAGCAGGGTGCCCAGATAGAAAATAAACCGCAGCGGGGTGCCGCTGAACGAGGTGATGGCGTTGAGCGCCAGGGCGATGGATTTGACGAGCGGGTATTTGGTGACCCCGGCGTGGCGCGCGTCCCGCACGTATTCCACGGTGGTTTGGCTGAAGCCGATCCACGAGGCCAGGCCGCGCATGTAGCGGTGCTGCTCGGGCATCGAGTTGAGTGCGTCGAGTGCCTTGCGCCCCAGCAGGCGGAAATCCCCCGCATCGACGGTCATCTCGATTTCGGTGATTTGGCTCATGAGGCGGTAGAACACGTGCGCCAGAAGCTTCTTGAGCCCGGACTCGCCCTTCCGTTCGGAGCGGACGGCATGGACCACCTCGTAGCCCGCTTTCCATTTGACGATCATGTCGGCAATCACCTCGGGCGGATCCTGCAGGTCGGCGTCGATGATCACCGCGGCATCGCCGGTGCAGCGGTTCATGCCGGCGGTGATGGCGCGCTGATGCCCGAAATTGCGCGAAAGCTGGATGTATTTTACCGCCGGATCCTTCGCGGCGGTCGCCAGGACCCACGGCAGGCTGCCGTCGGTGCTGCCGTCGTCGATGAACACAAACTCCGGCTCTTCTTCCAGCGCGGCGAAAACCTGGGTGCAACGCTCGTAGAGGAGCGGCAGGTTTTCCTGCTCGTTCAGGAAGGGCACGATAATGGATACCCGCTTGGTTTCGGAATTAGCATTCATGGGCTCCATAATGTCGGTTCGGCCCCGCGCATGCAATCCCCGCATCGCCTGTTTTTCTGCCCCGTTCCCCGCCGGAATCCTCTTCCATCCGCCGGATGATCCGCTCCGCACCGGTGGATCCGCAGTCAGGATGCGTCGGGGGTGGGGAAGAGGAGCGTCCGCCTCGGCAAAAGGGCGGACGTTTTCGTTTCATGGCGTATTCGCGCGCCTTCCTCTTTCCCGGCATTTGTTTCGAACCACCCGATTGGCTAGGTAGGCGCAAAACGAGCGATCGACTATCTTCTGGATAGTAGTCGGGGTGGGATTATCCGCTTTGCAGCAGGGAGATGGAGATGAGTAAATTTTCGATGATGGTGGTTTCTGGGTGGTTGGTCGTTTCGGTTCGGGCGGCGTTGGTCTGGCAGGGGGGCGACCTATTCACGGAATCCTCCTGGTTGGACGACCGCGGTGCGGTGCCGCCCGAGGGGGCCATCGAGTCCAATGTTGCCCTTGCGGCCGATACCGGGGCGGAGAAACTGGTGCTGATTTCTTCCGGCACGTCATCGCCGACGAATTTCACCGGCAACTTCCATGTGGCCAACAACAGCGTCTCCCTGTCCGACGCCATGGTCTTAAGCGCCGACGTTGCGGATATTGCGGCGGGCAACGGGCAATTGAAGAGCACGTGGGCGGGGGCCGGGCAGGTCTTGACCGTGTCGAACGGCGCCCTTCTCCAAGTGGGGGATGTCCGCAACTTCGGGACGGTTCTGGTGGATGGGGCAACGGTAAACCTGACCCGCTATATCACAACCAGTTCGTCCACGGGCGTCGATCTCGCCATCGCCAACGGCAGCTCCTTCTCGGCCGGCTACATCTCGGGCTATGCCAACGCGACGGTCGATGCCTCCAGTTCCATGACCCTGACCGATCCCGCGAATCCGTTGCGCAACAACCTTTACCTCGGCGAAGGCGCGCAGCTGACGCTGGTGGATGCGGGCATGTTCGCCACCGAGGCCGCCCAGATTTTTGTCGATGGAATGTGCTATGCCAACAACGGTTTGGTTCTCGAAATCGAAGGAAACACGGCCACGGCGGTGGCCTATGGCGGTCCCGTCTTCGGCTCGCCGTTCCAGAACGGAATGGTGCTCCAGCGCGGTAAAACGATTCAGGTTTGGGGAACGTCCAATCCTTCCAACACGGTGTCGGTCTCGATCGATGGAACCTCTGCCGAAGGCGTGGCCGACGCCGAGGGCAATTGGAGCGTGGAACTGCCCGCCCTGTCGGCGGGCGGCCCTTTCGAGTTGGTTGCGGTCGGCGCCGGATGGACCAATACCCTGACCGACGTGCTGGTCGGCGACGTCTGGATCGCCTTCGGCCAGTCCAACATGGTTCGCCCGCTCAGCGAAATGACCAACAAGCAGGCCTATATCGACGACATTTCCACCAACCGCATGATCCGCTGCCTTGAAATTGTCCAGGATGCGGCCCTGACCCCGCAGAGCGAGGGATCGATGACGTGGCGCGACAACTCCGACCCCGGAAGCTGGGGCGCGGTTGCGGCGGTGTTTGCCCACCAGATGCACGCGGGCAGCGGCGTGCCGACCGCGGTTGTCTGGGCGGGCTGGGGCAGCTCGTCGATCGAAGGCTGGATGCCGGTCGAAATGACCAATGGCTTCCCGCACTTTGCTGCGATGATGGAGCATTATCAAAGCATCGGCGAGTACAACGACGGTGACGCCACCTCGTCGCGGTTGCCGTCCGGCTATTCCTCGAATCTCGAAGGGATCGCCGCCATGATCAACGGCGAAACCGCTTGGGATGACATCTTCATCCGCACCCGTCCCAACATCATCTACAACCAGCGCATCCATCCGTTGCGCAACTTCGGCATTTCCGGTTTTGTCTGGTATCAGGGCGAGGCGAACGCCGGCACCCCGGAGAACGTTGCCCAGTACGGGTTCACGCTCCCGGCCTTCGTGACGGAATACCGCGAACGGTTCGGCCAGGGCGACCTGCCGTTTCTGGGCGTGCAGTTGCCGTCGTACAACAGCACCTATTGGGCCTGGTTCCGCGAGTCGCAGGGCCGGGTCGCGGCGCTGGAAAATGCCTATGTGGCGGTAACGATCGATACGGGGCTGTCGAGCAACATTCATCCCTACGACAAGGAGCCGATCGGCCGGCGCCTCGCGCTGCTGGGCCGCAAATATGCGCTCGGCGAAGACATTGTCGCCCACGGCCCGACCTTTGAATCGATGTCGATCGAAGGCGGCGCGGTCACGATCGGTTTTAGCGCCGCAACCGGGTTGACGACCGATGACGCGGCGGCGCCTTCCGCCTTCGAACTGGCCGGGGCGGACCAGGTTTGGTACGCCGCCACCGACGCTGCCATCAGCGGCACGAATGTCGTCGTCAGCTCCTCGTCGGTTGCCGCGCCGGTTGCCGTGCGCTACGCATGGCTGGCCTTTGCGAAGGACAGCATCAATCTGGTGAACGGCGCCGGCCTGCCCGCCGCGCCGTTCCGGACCGACAACTGGGCGATGCCCGGCCTCGGGGCACAGGCGCCGATGGCGGTGAACGATTCGTATGCAACCTACGCGAACCAGGCGCTGACGGTGCCGGCGGAAGGTGTGCTCGAAAACGATATCGATCTGAATCGCGATCCGCTCTCCGCCTCGCTGGTCAGCGGTACCGCCCATGGGTCCCTCGCGCTCGCGTCGGACGGTTCGTTCTCCTACGTCCCGAACCCGAACTACATCGGCTACGACTCCTTTGTCTACACCTCCTCGGACGGGGCGTTGTCGGAGGATGCAACCGTGTCGATCGCCGTCTATGCCCTGGGCGGCGCGCCCGCGTTCACCACGAATGCGATCTCCGCATCCACGGCTTACGCGGACGTTGAATACACCGCTTCGATCGCCGCTTATGCCTTCGGGCCCGACGATATGGTATTCAGCCGGGTCAGCGGCCCCGGGTGGCTCGCGGTTTCCGCTTCGGGCGCTTTGAGCGGTTCGCCGGGAAGCGCGGATGCCGGCCTCAACGAATTCGTGGTGGAAGTTTCGGACGGCGAAGGGCGGACGGACCGGGCGGCGCTGACGATCGAGGTGATCGACGTCGACGTTCTCTACGACGATACCTTCGACGGCGACGGCCTGGCCGTGAACAGCGCGATCGGCGGCGGCTTGATTAACAAGACCTGGTATGGCTCGGGTTGGGTCGACGATGGAAACCTGACCGCTCCGAGCACGTCCACGGCGTGGTACCGCTCGTTGGTCTATTCCGAATCCTCTTTTGCGGTAAGCAACGGCTTCACCCTGGACGTGGTGTTCGACATTGCGAAAACCGCGATTTCCGGGGACCAGCGGACCACGGCGACCTTCGGATTGGTTTCGGAGGAGATTGCCGTGGCGGATATGGATTTCATGTTCAGCCGCGATGCGGAGATCTACGGGATCGGCATGAGTCTCGCGGAGGGCCTCACCGACGGGGTCGGCGTGCAGGGGTTGCACCTGGATACGGGAACCCTTACCCCGCTGAGCAACGCCCTGACCGTCACGACGGGAACCGGCAAAACGTTCACCCTGACGGTGACGCCTGACGGTAGTTGGTCCTATGGCATCGACGGCGCGGAGCCTACGACCGGAACCGGGCTGGTTTTCGACCTGGCGAAAAGCTTCCGGTTCGCCGCCTATGTCAGGCAGGATCCCGGCCTCGCCATCCGGCGCGTATCGCTTCGCCCGGTTGCCGGCGTGTCGGAGGAGGGGGATATCGCCTTTGAGATGCTCCCGGGAACTTCGCAGATGAAGTTCGCCTGGGCCAGCCGGTCCGGCGTCTCCTATGTCCTCGAGTCGACCGGGGACCTGGTTGATGGACCGTGGTCGATCGTCACCAATCTCTCCGGAACCGGGAGCACCCTTTCGGTGACCGAGGAGCTGGACCAGACCAACCGCTTCTATCGGGTCTATTGGGCGGAATGATCCGCCCTGCGGCGGGATAAGGAGCGGCTGGAAACCCGTCTAATCCACTAATTTGCACCAGATTAACTTGACCGAGTTTCGAGGCGGACTATTATCCGTGGTTCATTTTTTGGAAAGCAGTCCCACGACTTATTGAAACGTCTAAAACGCAAGGAGATAGATAAATGACGAAAAGAGATTTGGTAATGCGCATCGCGGAAGAAACCGGGCTTATCCAGCAGGATGTTTACGCCGTCATCCAGAAGTCCCTCGACTACATCGTGGAGGCCCTCGAAAACGACGATACCGTCGAGTTCCGCAACTTCGGTGTGTTCGAAGTCCGCGAACGCAAACAGCGCATCGGTCGCAACCCCAACAAGCCCGAAAACGTCGTTACTATCCCGTCCCGCAAAGTCGTCAAGTTCAAGCCCGGCAAGATCATGCGCGAGCGTATCACGGGTCAATAAGCCGTCTGGCTTGGAGTTAGAATTTAGAGTTCGGGGTTTTCAACCAATGGCTTCCAACGAGTTCCAACCGCTTCAGGGCATGTCCGATATCCAGGCGCCGGAGATTTATCTTTGGCGCATGATGGAGGAGCGCGCGCGCGCCCTCTTCACTTGCTACGGCTACGAAGAACTGCGCACGCCCGTTCTTGAAAAACTGTCCGTCTTTCAGCGCTCGCTCGGCGACACCACCGACGTGGTCAAAAAGGAGATGTATTCCTTCAAGCCCAGCAAGCACGAGATTGCCATGCGCCCGGAAGGCACCGCCGGAACCATCCGCCACTTGGCGGGGCGCGGCGAGGAAGGGCTCAATGCCCGCGTCTTCTACATCGCCCCGATGTTCCGCTACGAGCGCCCGCAGGCCGGCCGCAAACGCCAGTTCCATCAGGTCGGCGTCGAGGCCACCGGCGAGGCCAATCCGCTGGCCGATGCCGAGTGCATCGCGCTCCAGAAAAGCCTGCTCGATTCGTGGGGGCTGACCGGATCCAAAATCCAGATCAGCACCCGGGGCGAACCGTCCGACCGCAAGCCCGTCGCCGACGGTCTGCGCGATGCGCTGCGCCCCTTTGAACAGGAGCTGTGCGAGGATTGCCAACGCCGCATCGACGAAAACGTATTGCGCGTCATCGACTGCAAGAACCCCGACTGCCAGCAGATTGTCGACCGGATTCCGTCCGCCATCGAATTCATGAGCGAGACCTCGCGGGCCTATCTCGACCAGGTCGTCGCGGCTCTCGATTCGATGGGGATTGAAGTGGTGGTCAACCCGAAGCTGATTCGCGGGCTCGACTACTACGTCCACACGGTCTGGGAAATCAGCCACTCGGCCCTCGGTGCGCAGGACGCACTGGCCGGGGGCGGGCGCTACGAAATCGCCCTCGGCAAAAAGGCCATTCCCGGCGTGGGGTTCGCGGTGGGGTTCGAGCGGGCCATCATGGCGCTCGAAGCCTGCGGCATCACCGCCGGACAGTTCGCCCCCCAGGGCGGCGTGTGGCTGGTTTCGTTGGGCGAGGCCGCACTGGCCGAAAACATGAAGCTCGCCGCCGAGCTGCGCGCCAAGGGCGTCCGCTGCGGCATCGAGCTCGCCGCCAAGAGCATGAAAGCCCAGATGCGCAAGGCCGACCGCTCCGGCGCCGGCAAGGTGATCATCCGCGGGGACCAGGAGCTCGAAAAGGGGATCGCCCAGGTCAAAAACATGGCCGAAGGAACGCAACAGGATTTAACCATAGAAGAAATTTTACGAGACGCGTGACGATTGATCCGTGATGCCCGAGCGATCGGGAATCGCGTTTTCCGCCCCACGTTTCTCTCAAGGAGATTATCATGCACAGATACAGGACACACAACTGCGGCGAACTGAGAAGAGAACACGTTCACTCGATCGTCAAGCTTTCCGGCTGGGTCAACAGCGTACGCGACCACGGCGGCATCATCTTCATCGACCTGCGCGACCACTACGGCCTGACCCAGATCGTCATCGATCCGTCGCAGCCCTTCTACAAGGGCGTCGAGCACTGGCGCGTGGAATCCACCATCTGTTTTACCGGCCAAGTGGTCGACCGTATTCCGGACGCCATCAACCCCAAGCTCGCAACCGGCGAGATCGAAGTCGTTGCCAAAGAGATGGAAACCCTCGGCGAATCCAAGGTGATCCCGTTCCAGGTCGCGAAGGACGAGGAGTGCAACGAATCGCTTCGGCTGGAATACCGCTTCCTCGATATGCGCCGCGCAAGCCTGCACAACAACCTGATCCTCCGCTCCAAGGTGATCGCCCGCATCCGCGAGCTGATGACCGCCGAAGGCTTCATGGAAATGCAGACGCCGATCCTCACCAGCAGCTCGCCCGAAGGCGCGCGCGACTACCTCGTGCCGAGCCGCGTCCATCCCGGCAAGTTCTACGCCCTGCCGCAGGCGCCCCAGCAGTTCAAGCAGCTGTTGATGACCTCCGGCTTCGACCGCTATTTCCAGATCGCCCCCTGCTTCCGCGACGAAGACGCCCGCGCCGACCGTTCGCCCGGCGAGTTCTACCAGCTCGATATGGAGCTCGCGTTCGCCACGCAGGACGACGTCTTCGAAGTCAACGAAAAGGTGCTGCACCAAATCTTCACCGAGTTTTCCAGCAAGCAGGTCGACGATATTCCGTTCACGCGGCTTCCCTATCTGGAAGCGATGGAAAAGTACGGCACCGACAAGCCGGACCTCCGCAACCCGCTCATCATGCAGGATGCCACCGAGCTGTTCCGCAACTGCGACTTCAAGGCCTTTGCCGGGGTTGTGGCATCGGGCGGCGTCGTGAAAACCATCGCCGCCAAGGGTTGCGCCGGCGAGTCGCGCAAGTTCTTCGACGACATGATCAAGTTCGCCCAGTCCGTCGGCTCCAAGGGGCTCGGCTATCTGCGCTGGAACGACGGCGAAGTCCAGAGCCCGATCGCCAAGTTCCTTTCCGAGGAAACCCTCGACGCACTCAAGCAATTGGGCGGCGTCGGCGATGGCGACGTCATGTTCTTTGTCGCCGACAAGGCGAAGGAAGCCACCGAAATCGGCGGCGCCGTGCGTGTCGAGCTCGGCAAACGCCTTGGCTTGATTGATCCGGACGTCTTCAAGTTCTGCTGGATCGTCGATTTCCCGATGTACGAACTCGACGACGAGGGCAAGGTCGAGTTCTCGCACAACCCGTTCTCCATGCCGCAAGGCGGAATGGACGACCTGCTCAACAAGGATCCGCTCGAAATCCTCGCCTACCAGTACGACATCGTCTGCAACGGCGTCGAGCTCTCCTCCGGCGCCGTGCGTAACCACAGCCCGGAAATGATGATCAAGGCGTTCGATATCGCGGGCTACGACAAAGCGGTCGTCGAAAGCAAGTTCCCGGCGCTCTACAAGGCGTTCCAGTACGGCGCGCCGCCGCACGCCGGCATCGCCCCGGGCGTCGACCGCATGATCATGCTGCTGGCCAACGAACCGAACATCCGCGAGGTCATCGCGTTCCCGATGAACCAGAAGGCGCAGGACCTCCTGATGAATGCGCCGGGCGAGGTCGAGTTCAACCAGATCCGCGACCTCCACCTCCGCCTCCACCTGCCCAAAAAGGTCGAGAAGGAAGCCGAAGAAAAATAGCCGATCCCCAATGCGCGGGCCCGCCCGCGCTTGCAAAGCGGCGTCAGGCCGCCGCGCCCCGAACGTCAAACCGCCCCTTCAACCGGGCGGTTTTTTTTGTGGCGGGGCCCCATGCGCAACCTACTCGGATCTCGTCTAAAGTCGCGGGTTGGAAGGAGGGCGGGCAATGAATTCTTGCCGGCGCGCGCATTAATCGATATTTTTGCATCGGTTTCGAAGCCGGGCTATGCCCAAGGAGGCGTCCATGAGTGGCGATCAGGCACGGATGATCAAGGAGATCTGCGGGAAATACGGGAACGACCGCGCACGGTTGATGGATATCGTCCAAGCGGTGCAGGAGGCCATCGGCCATGTTCCGCGCGAAGCCTTCGGCCTGATTGCGCAGGAGGCCAACACCCACCACGTCGAGGTCGAAAGCGTCGTTTCATTCTACTCCTTCCTTTCCGACCAAAAGAAGGGCGACGTCGTCATTCGCCTTTGCGACGACATTATCGACCGCTTCCAAGGCGGCGAGCAGGTCGGCGAAGCGCTCTGCAAGGAATTGGGCATCGGGTTCGGCGAAACGACGGCCGACGGCGGCATGACGCTGGAAAAGACGCCGTGCATCGGCATGAGCGACCAGGCCCCGGCCATGATGGTCAACGACACCGTGGTCACCAACCTGACGCCGGGAGCCATTCCCGGCATCCTCCGGCAGTTGATGGAGAATCCGGATCCGCAGGCGCTGGTTTGCGAAACGGGCGACGGCAACAATTCCGATCCGTTGGTCCGGGCCATGGTGAACAACAATATCCGCGAAGCCGGCCCGGTGATTCTTTCGGACTACCGCAAAGACAGCGGCCTGCGCAAGGCGCTGACCCAGACGCCGCTGGAAGTGATCGAGGACGTGAAGACCTCCGGCCTGCGCGGCCGCGGCGGTGCGGGCTTTTTGACCGGGCTGAAGTGGGAATTGACGCGGCAGTCGCCGGGCACGGATAAGTTCGTGCTTTGCAATGCCGACGAAGGCGAGCCCGGCACCTTCAAGGACCGGGTGCTGTTGACCGAACGGGCCGATCTGGTGCTCGAGGGCATGACGATCGCGGCCTACGCCATCGGTGCGGAAACCGGCATCATCTACCTGCGCGGCGAGTATGCCTATCTGCGCGCCTTCCTCGAAGACAAGATGAACCAACGCCGCGCTGCCCGGCTGCTCGGCAACAATATCCTGGGCAACGAGGGCTTTAATTTCGACGTCCGCATCCAGATGGGTGCCGGCGCCTATGTGTGCGGCGAGGAGACGTCCTTGATCAGCTCGTGCGAAGGCACCCGCGGCGACCCGACCGACCGGACGCCTTTTCCCGTGGTGAAGGGCTACATGGTTTCGCCGACCGCGGTGAACAACGTGGAGAGCTATTGCTGCGCCGCGCGCATCATGGACAAGGGGCCGGGCTGGTTCTCCGGGATCGGCACCGAGCGCAGCGCGGGCTCCAAGCTGCTCAGCGTCTGCGGCGACTGCGAGCGCCCGGGCATCTACGAGGTGCCGTTCGGCACCAAGCTGGGCGATATCCTGCAACGCGCCGGCGCGGAGGACGTCGCCTGCGTCTGCGTGGGTGGCCCGTCCGGGCAGATGGTCGGTCCCGCGCAGTTCGGCCTCGGCATCAGCTACGAGGAGCTCTCGACGGGCGGATCGATGATGGTCTTCAGCAACCAGCGCGACATTCTCGAGGTGGCCGACGCCTTCATGGAATTTTTCGTGGATGAAAGTTGCGGCTACTGCGTCCCGTGCCGCGTCGGCAACGTCCTGCTCAAAAGCCGCCTGGCCCGCGTCCGCAAGGGCGAGGGGTCGCGGGCCGACCTCGACTATCTCCAGCGGCTAGGCGAGAGCGTCAAGTTCATGAGCCGGTGCGGATTGGGGCAAACCTCGCCCAACCCCATCCTTTCCACGCTGAAAAACTTCCGGCCCGTCTACAACGCGCTGGTGAAGGAGAACGGCGACGGTTTGCAAAAGTCGTTCAACATCATGAAGGCGGTCGAGGATGCCAGCGCCATTGCCGGCCGACGGTCCGAGATCTTCCACGCATAGGAGGCAACCATGAACGATACGGTGAAAATTACGATCGATGGGCGGGAAATCGAAGCCAAGCCGGGGCAGACGATTTTGGAGGCGGCGGACGCCGAGGGCATCTATATTCCGCGCCTCTGCTCGCATCCGGACCTCAAGCCGATCGGTAGCTGCCGCGTCTGCACGGTGATCTGCGACGGGCGGCCGCAGGCGGCGTGCGTGAAGCCCGTGATGGACGGGATGGTGATCGAAAGCGAGACGCCGGAGCTGTTGCAGCACCGCCGAAACATCATCGACATGATGTTCGTGGAAGGGAACCACTTCTGCATGTTTTGCGAAAAGAGCGGCAATTGCGAGCTGCAGGCGCTGGCCTACCGCTTCGGCATCACGGCGCCCCAGTATCCGTTCCAGTTTCCGGAAAAGGATGTCGATGCGTCGCACCCGGACATCATGCTCGACCACAACCGCTGCATTATGTGCGCGCGCTGCGTGCGCGCCTCGCAGGAGCTCGACGGCAAGAACGTCTTCCAGTCGATCGGCCGCGGGTTCGATCGGAAGATCGGCGTCAACGGCGAAAAGGCGCTGGTCGACACCGATATGGCGGTTTCCGACCGCGCGGCGGACATCTGCCCGGTCGGTTGCATCATCAAGAAACGCGTTGGTTTCGAGATTCCGGTGGGAAAACGGAAATTCGACCAGAATCCGATCGGTTCGGAAATCGAGGGGGTGCGGTCATGAGCAAGCCAAGGGTTGCCACCACGTCGTTGGCCGGGTGTTTCGGCTGCCACATGTCGCTACTCGACATCGACGAGCGCATTCTCCAGTTGATCGAGCTGGTCGATTTCGACCGCTCGCCGGTGGACGACATCAAGCATATTTCGCAGCGTTGCGCCGTTGGGCTGATCGAGGGCGGATGCTGCAACGAGGAAAACGTGCATGTGCTCCACGAGTTCCGCAAAAACTGCGATGTGCTGATCTCGTTCGGCGACTGCGCCACCATGGGCGGCATTCCGGCCATGCGGAACAATATCCCGCTGGAGGAGTGCATCAACGAGGCCTACCTCGACGGACCGACCGTCTACAATCCGGCGGGCATCGTGCCGCAGGATCCGGAAATCCCGTTGCTGCTGGACAAGGTCTATCCCTGCCACGAAGTGGTGAAGATCGATTATTTTCTGCCGGGTTGCCCGCCTTCGGCCGACACCCTCTGGGCGGCGCTTACCGCGCTGCTGGGCGGCAAGCCCGTCGAGCTGCCGTACGAACTGCTGAAATACGACTGAAACGTTTTGGAGTGCGGTGGCAACCACCGGCCGACACCGCTTTACTCGATTGTGAGGTAAACATCATGACCATGAAAAAAATCACGATAGAGCCTGTAACCCGAGTCGAGGGCCACGGCAAGGTGACGATCCTGCTGGACGACAACGGGGACGTGAGCCAGGCCCGGTTGCATATTGTCGAGTTCCGGGGGTTCGAGCGTTTTATCCAGGGCCGGCCTTATTGGGAGGTGCCGGTACTGGTGCAGCGCCTATGCGGCATCTGCCCGGTCAGCCACCACTTGGCGGCGGCCAAGGCGATGGACGGCATCGTCGGCGTCGATCGGTTGACGCCGACGGCGGAAAAGATGCGGCGACTGATGCACTATGGCCAGATGTTCCAGAGCCATGCGCTCCATTTCTTCCACTTGGTTTCCCCCGATCTGCTCTTCGGATTCGATGCCGATCCGCTGGAGCGCAACGTGATCGGCGTGGCCCGCAAATTCCCGGATCTGGCGGTGCAGGGCGTGATGATGCGCAAGTATGGCCAGGAAATCATCAAGGCCACCGCCGGGAAAAAAATCCATGGCACGGGCGCGGTGCCGGGCGGCATCAACAAAAACCTTTCCATCGCGGAGCGCGACGGGTTCCTCCGGGAGATCGACCAGATGCTCGAATGGTGCCGGGCATCGCTCAAGATCGCCAAGGACTACACGCTCGAGCATCTCGGCGAATTGGCCGACTTTGGCTCGTTCGATTCCAACCACCTCTGCCTCGTCCGCGACGATGGCGCGATGGACCTCTACCACGGCAACCTGCGGGCGATCACCAAGGATGGCGACACGATTTTCGATCAGGTCGATTATCAGGGCTATTTCAAATACATCGCCGAAGAGGTGCGGCCGTGGTCCTATATGAAGTTCCCGTTCATTTCCAAGCTGGGGCCGGAAACGGGGTGGTACCGCGTCGGGCCGCTGGCGCGCGTCAATGCCTGCGACTTCATCGACACCCCCGAGGCCGAGGCCGCCCGCAAGGATTTTCTCTCCGTCACCGACGGCAAGCCGAACAACATCACGATGGCCTACCACTGGGCGCGCATGATCGAGCTGCTGCATGCCGGCGAAAAGATCCGCGACCTGCTCAACGATCCCGATTTGCAAGGCACCGACCTGATGGCCAAGGGCGAGCGGAGAGGGGAGTCGGTCGGTTTGATCGAGGCGCCGCGCGGCACCTTGTTCCACCATTACAAGGTCGATGAAAACGACCAGGTGACGATGGCAAACCTGATTGTTTCGACCACCCACAACAACACGCCGATGAATCTGGCGGTGGAGGGCGTCGCGCGGAAATACCTCTCCGGCGCGGAAATCACCGAAGGTCTGCTCAACCGGGTGGAAGTGGCCATCCGCGCCTACGATCCGTGCCTCTCCTGCGCCACCCACGCCATGGGCCAGATGCCGCTTATCGTCGAACTCGAGGACGCCGCCGGCAACACCCTTGATCGCCGCGTCCGGGATTGATCCGGCAAATAGGATGCCGCATGAAAAATGCCCGCCGCGCGCCGCGGACGCAATTGTTTCTGAACCGTTATGTCGTATCTTGAGTGGATGAAAATTCTGGTCATAGGCTATGGGAACCCGGGGCGGCTCGACGATGGATTGGGGCCCGCGTTTGCCGAGAAGGTGCAGGCGTTCGAGCTACCCGGCGTCACGGTCGAGTCGAACTACCAGCTCAACATCGAAGACGCCGAGTCGATGTCCCGCTACGATGCGGTGGTTTTTGCCGATGCCTCCGTTGACGCGCCGGAACCCTTCGAGTTCAAACCGCTGGAGGCGACGCCACCGGTGGTGGGTTTTTCCAGCCACAGCATCACGGCGGAGTCATTGGCGGGGTTGGCCCGGGAGCTGTTCGGGGCAAATCCGCGCTCTTATTCCATGGCGATTCGCGGATATGAGTTCAATGCCTTCGGCGAACAGTTGTCCGGCCGGGCCGTGCAGAATCTCGCCGCGGCCGGCGAATTTTTCCGATCGTGGGCCTCCCCGGTTTCTTAATCCGCTATTGGGCACTGTTTTACGGCCTTTGGCGCCGCTCGCTGTTGAAAGCGAATCAACATTGGACGTTGCCGGGATTGCGTTTCGCCCCATTTAATTTAAAAAAATGGTCTTTCAATTGAATGGCGATGGGCCTATATCTGTGTGGTCTGTTTGTAAAATCAGGGCAAGGAAATCAATTGAGGGGTCGTAGCTTCCGGCAATGTGGCCGGGACTGGTTTCCCGATCGTTTCGGCGGTTGGGATGGTTGGTGATTGCTTAACCGTTAGATTCGGGATTTATCGATGTGCTTTAAAAATAAGAAACGCTCATTCATCTTTTCGCTGGTAGTGGCGTCAATGTTTTTTGGTGCGGTGGCAAATGTCATGGCCAAGAAGGACGAGCCGACGCCGACCGAGGTTCTAAAAAAAGCCCTGGTGGCGATGGAGGCCGGGAAGTTCGATGACGCCGTGGTCTCGATGTACACCTATCTTGGCATGGTCGAGGATTCCGAGATGCCGGGCGTTATTGCCATCGCACAGGATACCCGCTTCAAATTGGCCGTGCTCCTGATCAAGGCCGAACGCATCGAGGAGGCCGCCGCCGTTCTCCAGAACTACATCGATCTTCCGTTGGCGGAAAAGCCGCGGCAGGCGATGAAGATGCTCGCCACCTGCTATTTCGACATCGAGGCCTATGAGGAATGCGTTACGGCAGTCACCAATGCGCTGTACTACAACGACAACCCGGTGGTCGAGGCCCGCAAGGTCGTCAAGGGCGAAGACTCGAAAGAGGATAAGTTCAAGATTCTTGACGACAAAGATCCCGAACCCGATTACACCCAGGACGAGCTGACGACGCTCTACATGACGTTGGCGGAGTCGTATTACAACCTCAACAAGTGGGAGGAGTGTATCGACCCTTATTCCTACGTGATCGGGCACACGCACAGCGATCAGCGCAAGGGCTACTCCATCATGCAGGTGATCAATGCCTTGATCTCGATTCCGTCGTTCGACCGCATCCTGGAATGGGTGCCGCAACTTTACCGGACCGATGCGCGGTACGATATCCGCGTCAACCTCGCGCTGATCAATGCCGCCGCCGCCCTCTATGACGCGGGCGAGTACGACAGTGCCTTGCCGCTCTACCGCATGATTCTCCCGCGCGAAGAGGTTTTGGCCTTCCAGGAAAACAAAATGCGCGAGATCCGCATCGCCCACGGCCTGCCGCCCGAGGAAGGCGCCGAACTGACGGCAGACGATCTCCTGCTCTTCGGTGCTGCCGACGAACGCACGGCCAAAACCGAAGAGAAGAATGTCAAAACGGGATTGCTGGACGAAAAGCCGAAGGAGCTGGTCGAACTCGAAAACCTGATCATCGCGCTGAAAGATCTCGACCCTTACGAAATTCACGTCAAATACCGCATGGCCGACCTCTACAAAACGGTCGAGCGCCATTGGGAAGGCGTGAAGTTTTTCGATATCGTCTTTGCCGCCGAACCGGAAAGCGAAGTGGGGGAACGGTCGATCTACGAAATCATCGACACGCTCATCGAGAGTCTCAACGAGATTAAGGAAGCGCAGGAGCGCGCCTTCGCCTATATGGGCAAATACAAAAAGGGCATTACCCCGCGCCAGATCGCCTACATGCTGACGGGGCACTACCAGAAGCATGAGGAGTGGGCTTCCGTGAAGCCGATCAAGCCCTACCTCGACGGCTTCGTTCGCTCCGACGACCCGCTCATCATCAAATACGATACCGAACTCTACTTCATGCAGGCCATTGCCGATCTGGTCCAGCAAAAGTATGCCGAAGCGGAGGCGGGCTTCAAATACGTGCTCGACGAATTCCCCGGGTCGCATCAGGAAGCCAACTGCCTTTACTGGTACGGCATGTCGCAGGTGTTCCAGCAGAAGTATGCCGAAGCCTACCCCCATTTCGAAACCTATCTCTCGCGGTTCCCGTCCGAACCGTTTGTCGACGAGTGCCACTATGAGGCGGGAATCTGCCTCTTCGGGCAGGAAAAATATGCCGAGGCGATGAAACGCTTCACCTACGTGATCGATACCTTCCCGGGGTCTTCGGTCTATCCCGAAGCCTGCAGCATGCGCGGCGATATCTACGGTGCCGGCGATGTCTACGAGGAAAAGGATTACCTCGACCGGGCGCTGGCCGATTACGAACGCGCCTACGCCAAATCCACGAAAATCAACCAAGCGACGTATTCCACCTTCCAGGCCGCGG
The DNA here is from genome assembly GCF_041622395.1 of Pontiella sp. NCBI lineage: Bacteria > Pseudomonadati > Kiritimatiellota > Kiritimatiellia > Kiritimatiellales > Pontiellaceae > Pontiella > Pontiella sp. Next base: position 16,836 of record NZ_JBFJYW010000037.1, read on the forward strand.
AAATCTACGAAGCGGAAGACAAGTACGACGACATCCTGCGCGTTGTGAAACGCTACGAAAGCGATCCCCGTTGGGTTGGCCAGGCCGACGTGGCCAAGGCCCTCTTCTGGATCGGCAAGACCCGGATCCAGCAAAAGCTCTACGACGAAGCCGTTTCGACCTATCTCGACGCCATCGTGAAATATGGCGGCGATCTCCGGCAGGACGGCGTCGACCTGATGATTGCCGAACTCGTCAAGATCACGGCGATCTATCTCGATACCGAGCAAACCGAAGAACTCAAGAAACAGCTCAATTCCGCGTTGGAAACCTCGCAGAACGAAACGCTGAAACTGCGGTTGCGCGTCACCCTGGCCAAGCTCGACAAAGCCGAGATCCAACTCGGCGAAACGTTGCTCAAGGAGCTTCCCGACTTGGAAAGCGCTCCGCCGCCCGTGCTCGCCTGCATCTGCGATGCCTCGTTTGCAAAGAAGGACTACTCCCGTGCCGCGGAATTGCTCCAGATCTTCCACGACAAGTTCGAGGATTCCGAATACATGCGCGCCGCCTACAAGCTGCGGGGCTATGGCCAATATGCCGAGAAGGACTACGAGGGCGCCCTCCAGACGATTTCCGATGCTCAGGGGCTCTACGGAACCGAATTCGATGTGGCCTGGGCGCAGCTGATGAAAGCCCAAATCCTGTTGGATCAAGGCAAGATCGATGGCGAAGACGGCGCCCGCACGGCCAACATGAACATTCTGAATGTGCCGGCATGGCGCGGCGTTCCCGTTGCACAGGCCACCTTCCAGCTGGGGCAGGTCGAGGAGGCCGCCGGAAACCTCAAGAAGGCGTTTGCTTGGTACCAGC
>NZ_JBFJYW010000038.1:0-17633 GCF_041622395.1 Pontiella sp.
CCATGCCCTAAGTCCTGACGGCTTCGTTGAGGTGGCCGCAGCGGGGGCAGCGGTCCATCGGGCGGCTGCGGGCAAACGCGTAGACGTGGCCGCATTCGGCGCACTTGTAGATGCGGTCGCGCGCGGGACGGTGCATGCTGCGGAAGTTGTAGAACATGGCCAGCAACGCAATGAGCAACAGCGGCCCGCCGACGAACAAAACCATGATGGCACCCAACGGCAGGGAGATCATTTTGCCCCCTCCGGTTTGACGGTGGCTTCGGGGGAATAGATTTCGATGCCGCCCTCGATGGGTTCGCCGGGCTTGAAGCGCAAGCCATAGAGGAGATTGAGCACCTGCTGGTTCAGCTCCGAAGTCGCGAGCGGCTTGTCGAGGAAAACGTGATCGACCTCGCCCTCCTCGGAAACCGTCAGGGTCGCCCGGGCCTCCCACGCCTTTTCCGGCTCGTGATTGAGGGCCTGCGGCAGCACGACGCCCCCGACCAGTCGCTCCTTCAGCGCGGGCACAAGGGTTACGCGGCGCGCGGCGGGCCGCGCCCCGGCGGGCTGGAACACGCTTGAGGGCAAGGACGGCGAAGCGGGGCGCGAATCGGTCAAAATCAGCTCGCGCGGAACCAGCGAGCCGCCGTCGTCGCGCACCGGGGAATCCACATCCAGAAAACTTTCGGCCTGCCGCGGGCGGGTGAGCCCGCCCAATGGGGTGGTCACCTCGTTTTCCATGGCCACGCGACTGAAGCCAACGCCGGACGGCAGCGAAAACACCACCGGGGATTCGATGGTGCGCAGATCGATTCCGCCGATCGCGAGCGCCCCGTCCGTCCGGGCCAGATAGTGCGTGCGGGGAGCCACGCGCACCCCGGCGAGAATGCCCCGGCCTTGGGGGAAGGTTACGGCGAAAAGCAGGACGTGCAGCGCAACGGCCATCAGGCAGGCCCAAAACATCCCCCGAAAGGAACCCCGGGCCGTCATTGCAGCCCCTCCTCGATCGCGGAAATCCGGGTGGCCATGGAAACCTCGGTGATGCCCGCTTCGAGCGCCGCGTTCCAAGCCAGGATGACCGTGCCGTGTTCAACCCGCTCGTCGGCCTCGATGATCAACGGGGCGCCGGGATCGGCCGAGGCGGCGGCTTCAAGGGCGGCCGGAAGGCGGGCGGCATCGAGCCGTTCGTCGTCGAAGTAGAACCAACCGCCGGGCGTAATGGAAAGCACCATGGAGCCAAAGCGGGCGCCGCCGGTGAACGGCGAGGCCGGCAGGGTAACGTTGATGCCCGGCTGCATCACGAACGGCGAGACGGCCAGGAAGAAGGCCAACACCGTCAGCGAGGCATCGCACAAGGCGATGCTGAGCGTAAAAACACCCGCCGGCTTGCGCGAGGGCTTGAAGAGGCGCAACCGCTGGCTTTTTTCGTGGGGATTAAAGGGTTTCATCGCCTGTTCTTTCGCCATCGACCCGGTCATAGACGAGGAAGCGGTAGATTTCCCCGGCGGCATATTCCATGTTCAACGTGATGGTTTCCACCCGGCTGAGCAAAAAGTTGTATCCGGCGAACGAGGGGATCGCAATGCCGATCCCGAAGGCCGTGGTGATGAGCGCCTGCCAGATGCCGGCGGAGAGGTCGCCGATCTCGGCGAGCGGCGCGGCTTGCTCCATGGCCATGAAAACCTTGACGAGGCCGATGACCGTGCCCATCAGCCCCAGCAACGGCGAGATCTGCGCGATCGTCAGCAGCCCGCCAAGGTTTTTCTCCAGGCGCGGGATCTCGCCCAGCCCGGCTTTGGCGATGGTTTGCTTGAGTTCCTCCGGCGCCTCGTCGGAATGCAACAGCCCGGTGCGCACGATGTGGGCGACGGGGCCCGGCGTTTGGTCGCAGATCGAAACCGCCTCGGCGGTGTTGCCGCGGTTGACGATCGTGTAGATGCCGCTAAGGAAATCGTCCTGCTTGATCTGGGCGCGGTGCAGATGGAACACGCGCTCGAGAAACAGGATGGCCGCAGCCACGCTGCAAACCAGGATCGGCCACATGATCCATCCGCCTTTAACCATCAATTCCCACATGCGTCGCTCTCCTTCATGGCCCCTACTGGAAAAGAAGCCAGTTGTCTTTCTTGATTTTATCGATTCGTTTGAGCGCTTCGTCCTTCGCCGGCACGTTGGCCCCCGCAACGCGCTCGTAGACCTGCACCGCCGCTTTCCAGTCCTTGTCGCGCTCCTTGAGCTTGGCCGCATCGAACGCCGACTTGGTGAACCAGACGACGGCGTCGGGAGAACGCTCGACGCCTTCGTTGACGAAGGTGTAGACGACGTTCATGTAGCGGATGAAGGCCTTGTCGGGCGCATTGGTTTTTTCGAGGCAGCGTCCGATCTTGTATTCGGCCTGCAGCTTGAGGGCGGTGGCGGCCGAGGGGCGGTCGAGGATGGCCTGGAACGAGTTCATCGCCTCGGCGTAGCGCGCCGGGTCGTCGATCGCCAGCGTAAACTGGCAATCGCCCTTGCGGCCCCAGGCGGCATTGACGAGGTAGCTCTCGGGAAAGTTCTTGATGATTTCGTCGAAGGAGAGGATGGCGCGGGAAAACTCGCCGAGCAACGTGAGGGCGTCGCCCTGCCAAAAGCGGGTTTGCGGCAGGATATCGCTGGTGGGATAGTTTTTCGCGATTTCGGAATAGCGCGTGATCGCTTCGGGGTACATCGACTGCTCGGCGGCGCAGCGGCCCGCCCAGTAGATGGCGCGCGGCGCCAGGTGGTGGGCCTTGAAGTCGGCGGCGATGCGCAGGAAGAGCGGCTCGGCGGCGGCATAGCGGCCTTGGTTGAAATAGAGTTCGGCCAGCCAGAAGACCACCTCGGGCGTCCATTCGGAATCGGGGTATTTTTCAACGAAGGTCTGGCAAATCGCGACGCCTTCGTCGGTTTTTCCCTGCCAGACGAGGCTGTATCCGCGCAGGTAGGTGGCTTGCGGGACATATTCGCTTTCGGGATAGGTGCCGATGACGCTCTCGAAGGCCTTTTGCGCGTCGGGATACTGGCGGAGCCGGTAGAGGGCGATCCCGCGCTGGAATTCGCTGAGGGCCTGCGTTGCGGGGCTGTTGGTGTAGGTCTGGCCGATCAGGGTGTATTTCGCCAGCACCTCTTCCCACTTGCGGTTGGCCCACAGCACGTCCGCCGAGCGCAACGCGGCCTGTTCGGCGAAGGGGTTGGTGGGAAAGTTTTGCTCAACGGACTGGAAGACGGCCAACGCCTCCGGGCGCTTCCCGAGGCGGGCCAGCGAAAGCCCCTGCTGGTAGAGGGCGTTCGGCACATGGGGGGAATCGGGGAACTGCACGCCATATTCGCGGTAGCGCTTTTCGGCCTCTTCGAATTTTTCGGCCATGTAGTAGGCATCGCCCGCCTTGAACAGCGCTTCGGCCCGGAGGATCGGCGAGCGGAGTTCGTTCACCGCCCGGTCGAGCAGAACGGCCGCCTCGGCATAGCGGCCGGGGTCCATCGACCAGAGCGCCAGCCCCTTGCCGAAATAGGCTTTCGCCAATCCGTCTGGGTCGTCGGCGACATCGAGGTAGATCTGGTAGGCGGCATCGGCCCCTTCGAAGCGCTTGGCCTTCAGCAGGGCACCGGCCTTTTCGAGCTGGAGTTCGGTGGCAATGGTTTCGTTGGGCGCCTCGGCACGGCACTCCTCGAGCAGCTTGAGCGCCCCGGCGGTGTCGCCGTCGCGCAACAGCATCCGCGCCAGCGACAGCTTCAGCGGCACCCGTTGGCGGGCATCGGGCGAAAGGGCAATGGCCGCGCGCATTGCGGCAACCGATGCGGGCTCGTTCTGGGCCTTCTCTTCGAGCGCGGCGAGATCGACATAGGCATCGATCCGATACGCCAACCGGGTTTGCACGTTGGTGGCCAAACCGCCCAACAGGTCGCGCGCCGGATCGAAGCTGTCCGCCGCGCCCTGCGTGTAAAGCACATGGGCCAGTTTCAGGCGCGCCCGCTCCGCGCTCTCCCGGTCCGGTTCTTCCGAAATCGATGTGTAGATGGACATCGCCTCGGGCACCCGTTTCTGCAGGGTGAGCACGTTCGCGAGATCGAACCGGTTTTCCATATGGTCGGGGTGTTGGGGGAAAGCCTCGTCAAATTCCCGGAACGAACTTTCGGCTTCGTCGAGCGTTCCGCCCTGTTGCTGCAGGTGCCCTTTCAGCCGCAGCGCCGCCGGGGCGTAGCGGCTCTGCGCCAGAGCTTCGCCACCCTTTTCGAGCTCCTTGAGGGCGACTGCGTATCTGCGCAGCTCGAAATTGGCGCGGGCGCGCCAGTAGACACAGCCCGGCTCCCCGGCGCAATTACGGAGCTGCTTGAGCATTTCCGTGAACCGTTTCTGCCCCCACAGCGCATGCGACAGCAGCAGGGTTGCCTCGCGCGCCTCCTCATCGGAAGGCTCCGCACGCAGGACGCCGCGCGCCTGCTGCTCGGCCAGCACGAAAAAACCGTCGTTCAAGGAGGCCCGGATGTTCGGAAAGCGCGTACTTTCCGGTGCAGGCACCGCAGTTTGAGCGCCCGCCGCCAGGGAGAGCAACAGCGAAAACAGGATTAAAATGGATGACAGGGTATTCCGCATCAGCGCGTTCCAGTAATTGAGGGGCCATTATTTCCAAAGGCCGCAAAATATAAAGCCAATTCTGCCAGAGCTCCGGGCGGGCGGCCGATTTTCTTGCCAACCCTTGCGAGCTCCCGGCCGCTTATCGAGAGGTGCCGGGTTCGCTACCGGACGGCGGCCGATGGAACAGGTGCCTTATATCTTTTGGCCGCATTCCTGGCAGAATTTTGAATTCTCCTCGTTCAGCGTGCCGCACGCCGGACACTTCAGCATGATGATTTTCTCCGGCTTTCCGCCGAGATTGAGGTCGGCCTCGTGGAGCACGTCCTTGATCATGCCCCCCGCCATACGCGAATAGGGCTCCAGCTCCTCCCTTGCCTGCCCCGGATCGAGCTTCACACCGGAGCCCGCGACGCCGAGCGCCCCGATTCCTCGCAGGATCCCCCCGACAATCAGCAGGGCCATTCCGCCAAAGGCACGCAGCATCCCTGATTTTGCATCCGATTCAAAATTGGAGAAATCGCCGAATTTCATGATGAAGGTCACGAAGGTCGAGGCAAACATGAGCCCCCCCAATACCATCAAACCGATGCCGGCGTAGTAGACCGCTTTTCGCTCACTGGATATTTGCCTGCTCATTTTTCCTCCTTTAAACGCATCGCGCGCGACTTCCGGTGCCCAAGCGTCGCCCATCGCGCCATATTGGATAAGTTCGAAAACCATCCCTTAAAAGAAGATTCACGACAAATACAATCGTCGCCGTTAATTGTAAGAGACGCAACAACGGCGCGCCCCCCTCGCGCGGGCGCATTGGTGAAGCGCACGCCGCAAACGAATCGACGAATGCTCAAACACGGAATATATTGCGCGCATTGATTACACCCACCACGGCACCCACCGACGTAGAAACGGATCCCTGAAAATGAATCGACGCGAGTTCACCTATCTCACCGCATGGGGCGGGGCCATCGGCATGGTCCCGCGAACCGCCTTCGGCGCACCGAGCGCGAAGGCGCCGATTTTGGTCGTCGTCCAGCTGGCGGGCGGCAACGACGGGCTCAACACCGTGGTGCCGATCGACAACGACCACTACCGCAACGCGCGCCCAACGATTGCGATCCAGCCCAGGAACGCCATCAAGCTCGACGATGCCACCGGGCTGCACCCGAACCTGACCGGGCTGAAGGCGATCTATGACGAGGGGCGGCTCGCCATCGTCGAAGGCGTGGGCTACCCCACCCCCAACCGCTCGCACTTTCGCGCCACCGAAATCTGGCATACGGGCTCCGATTCCACGACGGTCGCGAAACACGGTTGGATCGGCCGCTACTTCGATACCTACTGCAAGGACGCCCCCGCCGGCGTCGGCCTTTGCTTCGGCAAGCAGCCCCCGCAAGCCTTCAGTGCCGCCATGCCCAAGGGGCTCACCGTCAACGCCCCGCCGGGGTTCCCGCAAAACGCGGCCGCCGAGACCGGCATCGGTCCGAACCGGATCGAAACCATCCTGCGCAAGGTGAAGCCGCAAACCCCGTTGCCCGGCACCCGCTTTGCCATGGAGCTTCAACTCGCCGCGCAATTGATCCGCGGCGGAATGCCGACCCGCATCTACCATCTTTCGCGGGGCGGGTTCGACACGCATGCCAACCAAACCGAGTTGCATACGGCATTGATGAAGGAAATCGGCGACGGGCTTCTGGCCTTCGATGCCGAGATGAAAGCCGCGGGGCTTTCCGACCGCGTCTGCGTGCTGGTCCATACCGAGTTCGGACGCCGCCTAAAGGAAAACGCAGGCGGCGGCACCGACCACGGCGCCGCGCAGCCGGTCTTCGTGCTCGGCGGCGCGGTCAAGGGCGGCCGTTACGGCAAAAGGCCGGGCATGGCGCCCGACCAGCTGGTCGATGGCGACATCGCCCACACGACCGACTACCGCCGCGTCTACGCCACCCTGCTCGAAAGGCACTTGGGCGTCGACAGCCAGCCCGTGTTGCCGGGAAAATTCGATCCGCTTCATTTCATCTGATCGTCGAACCGCGGGGCTCACTCGAAAGCAGATCTTCCGTGTATTCCGCACTCTCCGAGGGTAACTTCCACGCATGAACAGCTCCCATTCCTTATTCAGGCCGCCTGCCGAAGCGCGTAGTTTAATCATCCGCATCCAGGACGGCTGTCCGTGGAACCGATGCACCTTTTGCGGAATGTACAAGGGCGTCAATGGCCGCTTCCGGTCGATGGAGGAAATTGAGCTGGGGATCGACGCCGCCCGCAAGCAATACCCCTCCGCCCGCCGGATCTTTTTGGCGGACGGCGATGTGATGGCGATCCCGTTCGACCCGCTCGCCGCCGTGCTCGGCATGCTGAACGACCGCTTCCCCCGGCTCGCGCGGGTGAACCTCTACGCCAACGGCCACTCGATCCTGCGCAAGACCGACGGGGAACTCCGGACGCTGAAAAGGCTCAAGCTGAGCACCCTCTACATGGGCCTTGAAAGCGGCCACGAACCAACCCTGCGCGCGGCACGAAAACGCGAAACCGCCGCCGAGATGGTCGAGGCCGGGCAACGGGCACAGGCGGCCGGACTGAAGATGTCGGTCATGGTATTGACCGGACTCGGCGGCCGGAAAAACCGCGTGGCGCATGCGGCCGCCACCGCCGACGCGCTCAACCGGATGCAGCCGCGCCTGCTCTCGGCCCTGCGCGTCATCCCGATCCCCGGCACCGAGCTCCATGCCGAGGAACAGGCCGGAACCTTCCAGCAACTCACCGAGTACGAGGCCATGGAGGAGCTGCGCAACATGATTGCGGGACTGGAGCTCGAAAGCACCGTCTTCCGCGCCAACCACTCCTCCAACATCCTGCCGATGGAAGGCCGCTTCCCGAAGGACCGGCCGCGCCTGCTCGAAGAACTCGACGCCCTCCTCGCCTCCGGCCACCTCGACGCCAACGCCCCCGGCGCCCCGCCGCTGTCGCTATAACCCCAACTCTTGCCTTTTAAACCCATCGCGAAGCCGGCAGTGTGCCTCGAATCTTTTTTTGCGAGGACGATATGAGGCGATGGGCGATAGTTTGCATGGTGGCACTGGCCGCATGCGCGCAGGCGACGGTGGAGGATTCGGTGGTACGGATCGTTAACCAATTCAACCGGTTCAGCTGGTACACGCCGTGGGATTCGGGATCGACCGGCAGCGGCTCGGGCACCGGGTTCGTCATTTCGAAAAACCGCATCATGACCAATGCGCATGTGGTGAGCGATGCCGCGATGCTGCTGGTCTATTTCCACAACGACCCGACGCCCTACCCGGCGCATGTCGCCGCAATCGGGCATGACTGCGACCTGGCCATCCTGGAGCTGAACGATCCCACGCGCTCGGAACGCATCCCCGCCCTGGAGTTCGACGGGCTTCCGCCGTTGCGCTCGCAGGTGGTGACGTATGGCTACCCCGCCGGCGGCCGGCGGCTTTCGAGCACGGCGGGCGTTGTCTCGCGGATCGAAGTGCAGGACTACGTGCATACCGGGGTGAACTCGCACCTGACCGTGCAAACGGATGCGGCCATCAACCCGGGCAACAGCGGCGGACCGGTCATCCAGAACGGCAAGGTGGTGGGCGTGGCGTTCCAAGGGAACCAACAGCTCGAAAACATGGGCTTCTTCATTCCGGTGACCGTGGCGAACCACTTCCTGGCCGACCTCGAGGATGGACAATACGACGGGTTCCCCGAATTCGGTGCCTACATCGCGACGCTCGACAGTCCGGCGGCGCGGCGCTACGCGGGCATGGCGGAAGGCGAGACCGGGGTCCGCGTGGAAAACTTCCTGCGCGGCTGCGGAGCCGAGACCGTATTGCTTCGCGACGACATCATCACATCGATCAACGGTTTCCCGGTCGCCAACGACGCGACGGTGGACTGGAATGGCATGCGGCTGGCCATCAGCGTCGTGGTCGACCAGTTCCAGAAGGGGGAGGCGCTGCCGCTGGGGATCATACGCAACGGCGAGAAGATGGCGGTGGAAGCCACCCTGAACCATTTCAACCCGCTGCCGTCCAAGGGCAACCTCTACGACCGCAAACCCAACTACTACGTCTACGCGGGGCTCGTCTTCACCCCGCTTAACGGGGAGACGGTCAAGACCTATTCGAACAGCTGGTTCACCGACGCCCCCCAGGAGCTGGTGCACGAGATGTACTACCGCCATATCGAAGAGCACGACTACCTCGATGCCCCGCAAGTGATGATTATCCGCCGCCTCGACCATGAGGTGAACGTGGAGGAGGCGCTCTACACCTACCGCTTGATCGATAGCATCAACGGAAAGAAGGTCCGCTCCCTCGCCGAGGTGGTCGAGGCCATCGAAACGAACTCCGCCGACCAGCACGTGATCCGGTTCCAGCACGGAAACCGCGTGATGATGCTCGACCGCAAACAGGCGGACGCCGCCCATGCGGATATCCTTGAAAAATACGCCATCCCGAAGGATCGCAACCTATGAAACCATCCATCGCCGCCCTAGCCATTGCGCTGCTGCTTCGCGTCTCGGCCTTTGCACTGCCGGACCACCCCATCGAACACCAACTGGTGACGGTGCAGGTCTCCTACCAAGCCTGGAACGAATACCGCCCGTGGCAAAAATCCAAGCCGGCCAGGCGCACGTTCCTCGGAACCGTCGTCTCGAAAAACCGGATTCTGGTTCCGGCGGCCTACCTGCAGGACGCCACTCTGATCCAACTCGAGAAATTCGACAACCCGCCGCGCGTTCCCGCCCAGATCGTCCACTGCGACCAACAGGTCGGGTTGGCGGTGCTCACCACCGACGAAGCGGGCTTCTTCGACGACCTCAACCCCGTTGAAATGGCCGATTCCGCCGAAGGCGACAACTACTACTGCGCCGCCTGGAAATCCAACCAGCTCAACCTTTCCTCCTGCCGATGGTCGCAGGTGAAAACCTTCAAGTCGTCGATCCCCTATTTCGGCTATGCCGGCATCACCTTCATTACCGACCTCAAAAACGGCGGCCGGGGCGAGCCCGTTTTCAGCGGCGACCGGATGATCGGCATGACCCGCTCGCAGAGCAAAGACCTGATCACGGTGATCCCCGTCGACCTGATCAAAGCCTACCTGCATGCCATCGATCTGCCCGCATATCCGGGATTCGGCCGGCTCGGCATCGACTACCAATACAACACCGGCCAGGCGCAGGCGGCCTACTACGGACAAAAGGGCAAACCCTCCGGCGTGCGCATCCAGGGCTGCTTCCCGGGCGGATCCGCCGACGGCATCCTGCAACCGGAAGACATCCTGCTGGAGCTCGACGGCCACGCCATCGACGCCGAGGGCGACTACCGGCATCCGCGCTACGGCATGATGTCGCTGAAGCTGATCGCAACGGAAGGGCACTATGCCGGCGACGTCCTCCCGGCCAGGGTGTTGCGCGACAAAAAGGAGATCGAACTCGAAATTCCGCTGAAGAACATTCCGGCATCGGCGGCGCTGATTCCGCTCGCGCGCCCGGACCTGCCGCCGCCCTATCTCGTTGCCGGCGGTCTCGTGTTCCGGGAACTGGACGACCCCTACCTCCAGGCCTGGGGCGACGACTGGCAAAACAAGATCCCCGCCTCCTTGCGGATCCTTAGAAGCCTCAAGGGCGAATCGCCCACCCCGCATCAGCAACGGCTGATCGTGCTGGCCGACGTGTTTCCGGACGAATACAACCTGGGCTACCACGAAATGGCCCAGAACATCGTCAAAACCGTCAACGGATTGCCGATCGACTCCATCGAAAAACTGGAGACCGCCTTCCATCAACCGCAAAACGGATTCCATGTCATCGAATTCATGCCCTCCTATGGTACCTGCAAGGTGATCCTCGATGCCGACTCTTTCGAAACGGCCACGGCGACGATTCTGGAAAACTACCAGATTCCCTCCAGAATCCGTCTCAGTCCGTAGCCCCACCGAGTGGAAGGAATCGACCGGCCCGATTCCGCTTCCACCGAATCTTTGGGTTGACTCGTTCAACCGATCTGCACAGAATGGGCCGGCAAAAGGATGCAAAATATGAAGCAGAATATGTATATCGATGAGTTCATGAAAACCTTCCCGTTCGAGGGGCTAACCTTCGACGATGTTTCGTTGATCACCCAGTACGCGGATTTCCTCCCGGGCGCCACCGACATCTCCTCCAAGCTCACCCGCAACGTGGGCGTAAAAATCCCGTTCCTCAGCGCGGCCATGGATACCGTGACCGAAGGGCGCATGGCGATTTCGATGGCCATGATGGGCGGCATCGGCGTGATCCACAAGAATCTGGACCCCGCCGTACAGGCGCTGCAGGTCAGCCGCGTGAAGCACCACCTCAATGGCCTGATTTCCGACCCCATCACATTCAACGTGAAGGACACGCTCGAAACCATCGCCATCCGCCGCGCCGAAAAGGGCTACAGCTTCTCCGGCTTCCCGATCCTCGACGACGAAGGCAAGCTGGTCGGCATCCTCACCTCCAAGGACATCCGTTTTTCGCGCTCCAAGCGCACCCCGGTGGCCTCCATCATGACCACCGAGGTGGTGACGGCCAACCCCGACACCGACCTGCGGCAGGCCTACGACATCATGCAGCATCACAAGATCGGCAAGCTGCCCCTGCTCGATGAAGCCGGCAAATTGGTCGGCCTCTATTCCTACGCCGACGTTCGCCGCTTGGTCGAAAACGAAGAACCGCTCTTCAACCGCGACGAAAAACACCGTTTGCGCGTGGCGGCGGCCATTGGCCCCGGCGACTACGAACGCGCCGAAATCCTCAACCAGGAAGAGGTGGACGTGCTGGTGGTGGACACCGCCCACGGACACTCCAAGGGCGTCGTCGACATGGTGGCCTGGGTGAAAAACAAATTCCCGCACATCGACGTCATCGGCGGCAACATCGCCACCGGCGAAGCCGCGATCGCACTGCGCGACGCCGGGGCCGACGCCGTCAAGGTCGGCATCGGGCCGGGCTCCATCTGCACAACCCGCGTCGTTGCCGGCGTGGGCATTCCGCAGATTTCCGCCATCTACGCCGCCGCAAGCGCCCTCAAGGGCGACATCCCCGTCATCGCCGACGGCGGCATCCGCAACTCGGGCGACATCGCCAAGGCACTGGTTGCCGGCGCCGACACCGTCATGATGGGTTCCGTCCTCGCCGGCACCGAAGAGAGCCCCGGCGAAAAAATCATCTACGAAGGCCGCCAGTTCGTGATTTACCGCGGCATGGGGTCGCTCGATGCCATGAAATCGCGCGAAGGCAGCCGCCAACGCTATGGCCTGAGCGACGACGACGATCTCGTGCCGCAGGGGATCGAAGGCATGGTTCCGTACTCCGGAACCGTCAGCAAGGTGATGAAGCAATACTGCGGCGGCCTGCAGGCCAGCCTCGGCTACTGCGGCACCAAGACGATTCCCGAACTCAAATTAAACGGGAAATTCGTCCGCGTCTCCAGCGCCGGCGTCGTCGAGGCCCACGCCCACGACATCAAGATCACCAAGGAAGCGCCCAACTACAGAAGATAAGGGTGATGCGTGAAACGTGAGGCATGACCTGCCATGCTTCACGGATCAATCGTCACGAATCACGCATGAAAACCGCTCTTGTTCAAATGAACCCGACGGTCGGCGCGCTGAAAAGCAATGCCGACCTCGTCGTTTCCAAAGCACGCCAAGCCTTCGCCGAGGGAGCCCGGCTCATCGTCTTCCCCGAACTGGCCATCGCCGGCTATCCGCCGGAAGACCTGATCCTGAAGGACCACTTTTGCGGCGACTGCGAAAAGGAGCTCGAGCGGCTGAAGCGGGAGCTCCCCCCGGAAGCCACCGTCGTGGTGGGCTCGCCCATCGTTCGCAACAGGAAAAAGTTCAACGCGGCACTCGTCTTCCAAGACGGGCGGATCGTGGGCGAATACCATAAAATGCTGTTGCCGAACTATGGCGTCTTCGACGAAAAGCGCCTTTTTGAAGCGGGCACCGAACCGTTGGTTTTCGAGCGGGAGGGCCAGCGGATCGCGGTTCAGGTCTGCGAAGATAGCTGGGATCCCGACGGAGCGGCCGTTGCCGCGCTGGCCGGCAAAGAGATCGATCTGCTGATCAACCTCTCCGCCTCGCCCTACCACCGGGGCAAGTTGCTCAACGACCGCATCCATGTGCTGGCGAAAACCGCCCGAAAACTTGACGCCAACCTGTTCTACTGCAACATGGTCGGCGGGCAGGACGAACTCGTCTTCGACGGAGCCAGCATGGTGTTCGCGTCCGATGGTTCCCGCCTCGCCCGCGCCAAACAATTTGAAGAGGACATCCTCTACCACGATTCACAAACCAAGGATCGCGGATCCCGAAAGGAAGCCCCCCTCCCCGACCTCGAAGAGGTCTACGAAGCGCTCAAGCTCGGGCTGAAAGACTACGTCGACAAGATCGGTTTCCAGCGCGTCGTCGTCGCCCTTTCCGGCGGGATCGATTCCGCGCTCGTGCTGGCGATCGCCGTCGATGCGCTGGGCAAGGAGCGCGTGGCCTCGGTCACGATGCCTTCGCAATATTCCTCCTCCGGGACACTGGGCGATGCGCATGAAATGGCGCAGATCCTCGGCATCGAATTCCACGAGATTCCGATCAAAGGGCTCTACGACGGTTTTGCGGGGGAACTTGCAACGGTGTGGGGCGCCGACAAACAGCCCGGTCTCGCCGAGGAGAATCTGCAGGCACGCATCCGCGGCAACCTGATCATGGCGCTTTCGAACGAATATGGCTGGCTGGTGCTCACCACGGGCAACAAAAGCGAGATGGCCATGGGCTACTGCACCATCTATGGCGACATGGCCGGCGGCTTCGCCGTCATCAAGGATGTCCCGAAAACCCTGGTGTTCGACCTCTGCCGCTGGCGCAACGAACAGGCCGTGGTCATTCCGCCGAGCATCATCGAGCGCCCGCCCTCCGCCGAGCTGCGACCCGATCAAAAGGATTCCGATTCGCTGCCGCCCTACGAGATCCTCGACCCGATCCTCGCCGACTACGTCGAGAACGACATGGGTATCGACGGGCTCGTTGCCAAGGGATACGACGAAGCGATCGTTCGCCGCGTCGTGCACGCCGTCGAACTGAGCGAATACAAACGCCGCCAGTCGCCCCCCGGGGTAAAGATCACGCCCAAGTCGTTCGACCGCGATCGCCGCATGCCGATCGTCAACCGCTACCGCAACTAGGCCGACCGGCCGGCCCCTGCGGAGCGGCGGCTTTCACACTTCATGAAGTGTGATATTCGGGGAGGCCGACTCCGTTTATTCCACGGAAAGAACCCGCCCATCCATTCCTGCACGGAAGGAATAGGCATCGCCAACGGATTTTCCGACCAGCGCCGCGCCGACGGGCGATTCGGGCGTAATGACGGTGATTTCCCGACCATCGACCCGCACTTCGGTCCCGCCCCCGCAATCCAACAGAAAGAACAGATCCTTGAACCCCTCCATTTCCGCTTCGATCAAAGCCCCGATCCCGATGGGCTTTCCGGAAAAATCCTCGGGACGGAATGCGCGCAGATCCTCGAACTCTTGCGCCAACTTTTCGAACTGGCGGGCCAGACCACGCGCGAGATAGGATTGCTCCAGCCCGCAGGTATCCCACTTGGTTTCGGCTTTAGCCTCGGCATGCGTCGCGCCCTCGGCCGCCATCTCCTGCCCCTTCAGCTGGCGTCGCAACTCTTCTTCCATTGCCGTCAGCACCGCTTTTAAAACAACTTTCTTGTCCATAGGCGCGGCAATCTACACGACTGGCCGCCAGAACGAAACCGTATTAAACAAGGGATTCGGCGGAGCGACCGGCAACTTTTTTCGGCGGCCTGATCGGACGCTTGAATCCCCAAGCGAAACCCATACACCGTCGGTTTTGGGCGGCACGCGGAATTAAAGCACCACCGGATCGGCGATGAACGCCTCGAGCAGTTCGGAAAAATGGATCTGGGCGGAGGTCCATTTGGGATTGGCGGTGATTTCGCCCGTGCTCTTCCGGGTATTGTTGAAAAGAACCAACAGGTCGGTTCCGGCGCAAATATGGGCGTCGAAGCCCGAGCCATAGCCCTCGTGCGAAAAGGCGAATTCGCCGGCCACGATGTTGTTGGGATTGAGCGTTTCGCGCAACGCACCGATGTCGTTGCTGAACTCCGCAAGCAACTCCGCCTTCCGGCTACCGCCGTATTCGATGAGTTTCCAGCTGGCCGCGCTTTTTTGAACGAGCGCCCACTCGTCGAAGAAGGGCTCGCCGATGGCGCGTTCGAGGTTGATCAGGGCGGTGTCGATTCGGTCGCTTGCGGCGGATACATTCATGGTAGATTCCTTTTAAAAAACGGTGACGAGGGAAAAAGCTAGTTTAATGCCAACCACCGGCATGAATCGCCGGCGGACGCGGTTGGGCTTCTGAAACGGGACAAGAGCCCGGCGATGGCGGGGATGCTCAAAGGTTTGACTCGTATTTGGGAACGTTTATAGTTAGCGGCTCATTTTGAAGAACGTTTAACCAACAAGGAGTTCCATTATGAACAAAATGACGATCAAGGACCTGGATGTTCAAGGCAAACGCGTGCTGATGCGCGTGGACTTCAACGTTCCGGTGAAAGACGGCGTTGTCGGCGACGACACCCGCATTACCGCAGCTCTTCCGTCCATCAACTACGTGCTCGAAAACGGCGGCGCGCTCATTCTGATGAGCCACTGCGGACGCCCGAAAGGCGAAAAGAACATGGAGTTCACCCTCAAGCCCGCCGCCGACCGTCTCGCCGAGTTGGTTGACGCCAAGGTAACGCTCGCCCCCGACGTGATCGGACCGGAAGTCAAAACCCTCGTCGACGGACTGAAAGCCGGCGAAATCCTCGTGCTCGAAAACGTCCGCTTCTACAAAGAAGAAGAGGGCAAAGGATGCACCCCGGAAGAACAGGACGCCTTTGCCAAGGAACTCGCTTCCTACGGCGACGTCTACGTTTCCGACGCGTTCGGCACCGCGCACCGCGCCCACGCCTCCATGGTCGGCGTCACCAAATACATCGACCAATGCGCGGCCGGCTTCCTGCTCGAAAAGGAAATCGAATATCTCGGCAAAGCGCTCGAAAACCCGGTCAAACCGTTCGTGGCCATCATCGGCGGCGCCAAGATTTCCGGCAAGATCGACGTCGTCATCAACCTGATGGACAAATGCGACAAGATTCTCATCGGCGGCGGCATGGCGTACACCTTCTACAAAGCCATGGGCAAGAAAATCGGCGGCTCGCTGGTAGAAGACGACAAGGTAGAACTCGCCGGCCAGATCCTCAAGCAGGCCGAGGAAAAGGGCGTTGAACTGCTGCTTCCGATCGACAACACCGTTGCGGACGCCTTCTCGGCCGACGCCAACGTCAAGGTGGTCGGCGACTCGATCGAAGACGGTTGGATGGCGCTGGACATCGGCCCGAAAACCATCGAGCTCTACTGCAACGCGGTTTCCACCGCCAAGACGGTTGTATGGAACGGCCCGATGGGCTGCTTCGAAATGGAACCCTTCGCCAAGGGCACCTTCTCCGTATGCGAAGCGGTTGCCAAGTCCGACAGCATCAGCATCATCGGCGGCGGCGACTCCGTTGCGGCGGTCAACCTTTCCGGCGTTGCGGATCAGATGAGCCACGTCTCCACCGGCGGCGGTGCTTCCCTGGAATTCATGGAAGGCAAGCAACTGCCCGGCATCGTTGCCCTGACCGACAAATAAGCGGTCGATCGACGCGCAAGGCAAGGCGGGAGAATCGATCCCCCGCTTTGCCGGACAGAAAAAAAGGCGGCCCGCAGCGGGCCGCCTTTTCACGTTTCAACCGTTGCGCACTATACCGAGAACTCCGTCATCTGGTGGAAGTTGAGGTATTTGTAAACGTTCTCGGTTTTGCCTTCCAGCTTCGGCGCCACGATCGCGACGTAGTCGGCGGGGCTCGGCAACTCGCCCTTGAGGGCAACGACGGCGGCGAGCTCGGCGGAACCGAGGTAGACCTGGGCATCCTTGCCCATGCGGTTGTTGAAGTTGCGGGTCGAGGTCGAGAAGACCGTCGCGCCGTCCTTCACGCGCGCCTGGTTGCCCATGCAGAGCGAGCAGCCCGGAATCTCCATGCGGGCGCCGGCGGCGCCGAACTTCGAATAGTAGCCTTCCTTGGTCAGCTGCGCCTCGTCCATCTTGGTCGGCGGGCAGACCCACAGGTTGACGTTGGCGAAGCCTTCGCCGTCGAGCACTTCGGCGGCGGCGCGGAAGTGGCCGATGTTGGTCATGCAGCTTCCGATGAACACCTCGTCGACGTGCGCGCCCTGGACATCGGAGAGTTTTTTAACGTCGTCCGGATCGTTCGGGCAGCAGAGCAGCGGCTCGGCGATTTCGTCGAGATCGATCTCGATGACGGCGGCATATTCCGCGTTGGCATCGGCTTCCATCAGCTCGCCGTTTTCGATCCACTCCTTCACGTCCGCAATACGCTTGCGCAGGGTGTCGGCATCGCCGTAGCCGCCCTTGATCATCTCTTCCATCAGCACCACGTTGGACTGGAGAAACTCGACGATCGGCTCGCGGTCGAGCTTGATGCTCGCGGCGGCGGCGGAGCGCTCGGCGGCGGCGTCGGTCAGCTCGAAGGCCTGTTCGACCTTGAGTTGCGGAAGGCCTTCCATCTCGAGGATGCGGCCGGCGAAAACGTTTTTCTTGTTTTTCTTTTCGACGGTCAGCAGCCCTTCCTGGATGGCTTGGTACGGAATGGCGTTGACGATATCGCGCAGGGTGACGCCCGGCTGCAGCGCGCCCTTGAAGCGAACCAGCACGGATTCCGGCATGTCGAGCGGCATAACGCCGAGCGCGGCGGCGAAAGCCACCAGGCCGGAGCCCGCCGGGAAGGAGATGCCCATCGGGAATCGGGTGTGCGAGTCGCCGCCCGTACCGACGGTGTCGGGAATCAGCAGACGGTTGAGCCAGGAGTGGATCACGCCGTCGCCGGGGCGCAGCGAAACGCCTTTGCGGTTCATGATGTAGTCCGGCAGCGTGGCGTGGGTGATGACATCGGCGG
>NZ_JBFJYW010000039.1:0-17378 GCF_041622395.1 Pontiella sp.
GCGGTAGCGTCCCACCAGTCGGTTGATCGCGGAAAACTGGCGGACGGTGCGCAGCAACCGCGTTTCATCGCAGTCGGGATCGTCCATCAACTCGCGGACGGTTGTGCGGGAGGAGAGGTCAGGGAGCATCGGCGCCGGCTCCGGATTTTTCGAAGTGCACGATTTCGAGCAGACCGCCGAAGAAGCGGGTACTGGCGCGGAGGTTGAATCCGCGCTCCCGGAAGCAGTCCCTCAGGCCCGCCCGGTCCGGATAGAGCTTGAGGCTGTCGGCGATATAGCCATAGACATCCGGGTTGCCGTGCAGAACGAGGCCCCACAGGCCGCCCCAAAGCTTCAGCGCAAAATGGCTGAGTTGCTGGCCGGCGCGGTTTCCGGGCTTGGAAAAGTCGAGGAAGGCGGCCGTACCGCCGGGGCGGAGCACGCGCGCGATTTCATCGATCGCCCGGCCGAGATCGGGCGCATTGCGCAGGGCATAGCCGCCGGTCACGAGGTCGATGCTATCCGCTTCGAACGGCAGGGCATCCATGCTCCCCTCGACATAGTTTATTTTTGGGTTGGCGGTCTGCTTGCGGGCCAGCTCCAGCATGGCGGGCGTCAGATCCAGCCCGGTGATGCGGCCTTCGGGATAGCGCTCGGAAAGCATGCGGGTGATGTCGCCCGTGCCGCAGGCAAGGTCGAGGCAGACCGCCTCGGCCTTTTCGGGCAGGCGGGCCAGCAGGCGACGCTTCCATGCGGCGTCGCGCCCGAACGACAGGGCCTTGGTGATGAAATCATATTTCGGTGCCACTTCGGAAAAGAGCGAGCGGTTGAAGCTTTGCTTCGTCTCCGGCGCGCCGAGGTGTTCCATCGGTTTGAGTTGGAATCGTGCAGTGGTCATGGTTGGGCTCCTTTGGATAGGGGACTTCCGGGGATGGTGAGCATGGCGAAATAGGGGGCGAGCCGTTCCCGGATGGAGGGGCGGAACAAAACGCGCGCGGCGAAGGTTCGGCGCAGGGCGGAAAAGGCGGCCCCGGTGCGCGTACCCATCCACATGCCGCGGGCGGCGCGGCTGGCGGCGATGCGGAACGACTGCCGCCGCGCCCGGTTGTAGCCGGAAAACAGAGCCGTTGCCGTTTCGGGATTTTCGAGTGCGGCGGCCAGTACGCGGTCGAGGTGGGCGGCGTCGGCGAATCCGGTATTCATGCCTTGTCCGCCAATGGGGCTCATGACGTGGGCGGCGTCGCCGCACAGCAGCACGCGGCCCTTGACATAGGTGCGCGCCAGCCGCCGTTGCGGGCGGAACGAGCTCTCGAACCGGAGGCCCGAACCGGACAGGTCGAACCCGGCGCGCTCGAAAACCTGGCGCGCCACGGTCGGGCCGATGTCGACGGTTTCGGGGCGGGCGTGGGGCGGCATCTGGATGATCCAACGCCGTCGCCCGCCGGAGAGCGGGAACGATTCGACGGACCCCTTCGGCCCGAAATAGAGGTGGGCCTCGGAGCCCAAAGAGGTGTCGTCGTCGAAGTCGGCCATGAAAAATCTCGGCCGGTAGTATCCGCCGGGAAAGCGAATGCCGGCGCTTTGCCGGACCCGGCTGCGGTGGCCGTCGCAACCGAGCAGGTAGGCGGCGGTGACTTCGGTGACGGCGGAGCTCTTGGCGTCGTGGAACCGCGCCCGGACTCCGTTCGCTCCGTTGGCGTGTTCGATGAACTCCATCCCGTCGAGCAGGTGGACTGTGGGGTATCGGGCCAGATTCTTTTTCAAGAGGGCGATGGTTTTGGATTGCGGGAGCGAGAGGATGTAGCGGTGCGCGGCCGGCAGCGTTGAAAAATCGACGTCGCCGAGAAAGGCGCCGGCCTCGAACACCTTCGCGGTGGTAATGGGAATGCCTTCGTCGGTGAACGTGCGGTCGAGCTCCAGCTGCTTGAGGATATGCAGGGAGGGCGGCGTGATGCCGATGGCCATCGAACCTTCCACGGGTTGGGTGCGGCGCTCCGCCACCATGATTTTCAGCCCGCGTTTGCCCAGCAGATTGGCGAGCAACAGGCCGACGGGGCCGCCGCCGACGATGATCGCGTCGAAATCGGTGGTCCCTTCAGGGGCTAGCGGAAGGGGTTGTCTGCGCCCCGGAATCCAGAACGGGACCTGCGCCTGGTAGTTCCGGAACGCGTCGCCGAAATAGCGGAGGAAACGCTTCTCCTTGATGGCCGAGCCCACGACGCAGTAGCCGGTCCACGCCACGGCCAGCGCCAGGCCGTCGGGCGTCAGGGTCGACGTGAGCCAGAGCAGCATCGCGAAGGAGATATAGATCGGCTGCCGGACATGGCGGTAGAGGCCTTGGGTTGCAAAGGGCTTATAGGTTGCTTTGCGGTTGAGGAACACCGAACTCCAGCCGACATATCCCGTCTGCACGCCGAGTTGCGCGTCGGCCATCGATTTGCCCAGCAGCAACCAGGCGCCAACCGCGGCGATGCCGATCGCCACGCGCGGCCCGCCGGTCGCCTGCCACCAGACCACGCCGGAGGGCGACCAAAGCAGGAAGACGCCGAGCAACTGGAACGAGGAGATCGTTGCAAAGACCGTCCACGAAAGCTTGGGGCCGATCCCCAGCGGAACCAGCCGGCCCATGAAGCGCCGCCCTTTCGGGGAGAGCAACCACGAGTGGGCGACCGGGAACGAGGCGATCAGCGCCGCGTTCGCCAGCAAACTGGCCCAGCCGCGGAACGGGCCGAACCCGATGCGCAGGCCGGTAAAGAGCGCCAGCGCCATGGCGGCGACCGCGGCGGCAAAGGTCATGTGGCAGACCAGCCCGTAGGCCAGCGCCACCAGCCGCTGCGCGGGCGTGTAGTTCTGAACACTATTTTCCATGCGGGTTTTCCATGGGGGTGAGTGCCCTGAGTTTTTTGATGACATCGTCCGCTTTGCGGCCGAAGGCATCGGCCAGGATGTATTCCTGATCCTTCTGCACATAGGCGGACGAGAGCTTCAGCGTGCGCCAGGGCGGCGCGGGTTCGATGCTCAGCTCGACCCGCGAACCGCCGGGGCCGGAGATAAAGTCGATCAGCAGCACGGTGCCTTTTTCGCGTTGTTCATATTCCGCAAAGAGGGTTTCGAGCGCGGCGATGTAGGTTTCCATTTCGGCGTTGCCCGGCCAGTTTTCCTTTTCGCTTTTCGTGATCTTGCTGAGGACCCTGCCGGGGTAGCGGGTTTTGATGGCCGACTGCACCACGGCGTCCGACCCGCGCGTGATAAGCCTGACCTCGCCCTGCGGAATCAGCCGGTTGGGCACCTCGCTGTGTGCGAGCACAAAATCTTCGGTAAAGGCCGGCAATGCCAGCAGCAGACTAAACAGCAAATTCTTCAGCATAATGGGTGCGCTCCTGTTTTAGAGGGGGATGACGGGCGGCTTGGAGTTCGAGCAGCGCGGTTTCGATGGTGAGGCCCGGGCCGAAGGCCATGGCGCAGACCGGCTGCGGTTCGTCGATCGGGGTCCGGTTGAGAATCCGGTTCAGCACGAAGAGCACCGTGACGGCGCTCATGTTGCCGTAGTTGCGCAGCACCTCCCGGGAATCGTTGAGCTTGCCGGCATCGAGTTTCAGTCCTTTTTCGATCTTGTCGAGGATCGCCCGCCCGCCGGGATGCACCGCCCAGGTGCCGATGTCGGCCAGGCCCAGCTGCGAGGATTGCAACACGCCCGCGACGATCGCCTTGATGTTCGCCTCGATGATGTCCGGCACATAGCTGGAGAGGCGGATGTCGAAGCCGTGGTCGCCGATTTCCCAGGCCATGTCGCCCGCGCCTTCGGTGGCGAGCGCCGAGGAGAAGGATTGGATTGCGAGGGAGGGGCGGTCGGGGGAGGGCTCCCGGGCGCTGACGATGACGGCGGCGGCGCCGTCGGCAAACAGCGAGTTGGCCAGCAGGCTGTCGGGTTCTTCGCGGAACTGCAGGTGGAGCGAGCAGAGCTCCAGGCAGACCACCAGTACGACGGCATCGGGGCGCGCCTGGCAAAACTGGTCGGCCATGCGCAGGGCCGGAAAGGCGGCGTAGCACCCCATGAAGCCGAGGTTGTAGCGCTCGGTGCTTTCGGGCAGACCGAGGCCGCGGACCAGATCGAAGTCGGGGCCGGGATTGTAGAAGCCGGTGCAGGAGACGGTGACCACGTGGGTGATGTCGCCCGCCGCGAACCCTTCTGCGTTTGCGAGGGCCTTGCGGCCGGCTTCGACCACCATTTCGCGGGAGCATTGCTGGTAGTAGCGGTTGCGCGCCTGGGTGGAGGGCTCGATGATCCGGCCGTTTTCGTCCTCGCGGAAGAGGACGGGCTCCGCGCCGGGGCCGAAGTCGGGCAGTACGCTGTAGCGGGTGTCGATGCCGGAGTGGCCATAGATGCCTTTGATGATGCGGCGGTTGCGCTTGCCCGGCAGCCAGCCGACCATTCGATCGCTCGAATAGTCCTGCCGATAGGAAAATTTCGGGAGCAGCGTTTCAATATGATGGATGTGGCTTTTCATGGATTAATCCCCTGCGGGTTGGTGGTTGAGATCGATCAGGATGGTGCATTCGACGTCGACGGTGTCGCCGACGCGGATGATGCCCATCACCGTCGGCGCTTGGAGTTTGAAGGTCTTGAGCGAAACGGGGAACGACATCAGGCCGCTCATCAGATCGCCCTCGCGCGTCCAGTCCGACAGGACGACCGGGACCTGCTGCTCGACATCGCGGATTTTCAGGTGCAGCGTGGCGGCGGTTTTTTCGGTAAGCGAAATCGGGGCGTTGGTCAGGGAACCCGAAATCTCGGCGTAGTTCGACTGGTCGAGCATGTTGAGCATGTTCTTGTCGCGTTTCTTGTGCTCGGTGGTCATCGCGTCGACCCGCAGGACCGTGGATGCGCAGACCACCATTTGCCCGTTGGTGGCGCCGGCGGCGACGGTGGCGGAAAAGGGCCTGGCCGGAACCGTTCCCTCGAAGTCGTGCAGCGTCGAGGTGCCCTTGAACCGGATGTTGGCCTTTCCCACGACCGCTCCGCTTGCGGCGAGGGAGAGCGCCAGGCCGGTTGTGGCCAGGAGGAAGCGGGTTTTCGAACGGGGGTTTCCAATCATGGTGTTCTCCTTGGTTGTATGGGCGCAACTGTGGGTTCGGCGCGTGTGATCCGCAAGGGAAGTTACCTGAAGAGACCGTAAGGTTAAGGGGATTGCGGTGCCGTGGCGGCGGTGGTAGCTTCCGATCATTGGAGGCATGGATGATGGATCGGCCGCAAGACCTGATATTGATTGTGGAAGACGATGTGAGTTTGGCGGAACGCCTGGCGCAGGGGTTGCGGGAAGCGGGCTTTGCCTGCCGGATCGCCGGGTCCGTCCGCGATGCGGAGCTGCTGCTCGACGAAGCTCCGCCGGCCTTGGTGCTGCTGGACATGGGCCTGCCCGACGGCGATGGCGCCGCGTTGCTGGAAAACATCCGCGGGCGCAATGCCGATCTGCCCGTCATCATCAGTACGGCGCGCTCCGGGATCGCCGATCGGCTGGGCGGGCTGGAGGGCGGCGCCGACGACTATATGGTCAAGCCCTATGCGTTCGAGGAGCTGCTCGCCCGCATCCGCATCCAGCTGCGCCATTCCGAGCGTGTCCAGCTGCAGCGGTCGGTCGGGGATTTGACGATCGATCTGCCGAGCCGCACCGCCTCGCGCGGCGGGCAGGTGCTGGATTTGACGCCCCGCGAATTCGATCTGCTGGCCTATCTCGCATCCCTGCGCGGCCAGGTTGCCACGCGCCAGATGATCCAGCAGAAAGTATGGAACGTTCGGTCGGCGATGGCCTCGATGGAAAACGTGCTCGATGTGCACGTGTCGCGCCTGCGGCAGAAGCTGGATGGGCCCGGCCATGCGCCGTTGCTGCATACGGTGCGCGGCGTGGGCCTCGTGCTGAAGGAGAAGGAATGAAGAAACAGACGATCCGCTTCCGCTTCTTTGTCTGGTTGGCCATCCATACCCTGATTGTGTTTTCGTTGATCGGTTTGGCGCTCTTCTCGTTCGATGCCTATGAATATGTCCACAATCCCGACCTGTTGGGGGAGGAGCTGGAGGAGCTTGCGGTGCTGGGCGTGGTGATGGCGGTCCTGTTCCCGGCCAGCCTGGGCGGGGCCTGGTTGATTGCCAAGCTGTTGCTGCGCCCCTGGAACGCGATGGTGGTGCAGGCCGAACGAATCGGCAACGGGCGGCTCGACGACCGCATCGAGGTGGAAAACCCGGCCGATGAAGTCGGCCGGCTGGCCGCCACCCTGAACCAAGCGTTCGACCGCTACCAAAACCTGCTCGACCGGTTGCAGCGCTTCAGCCACGACGCCTCCCACCAGCTGCGCAATCCGCTGGCCGCCATCCGGACCAACAGCGAGGTTTGCCTCAAGCGTCCGCGCACCGACGAGGAATACCGCTCCGTGATCGGCAACATTCTCGAAGACACGGACCGCCTGGGGCGGACCGTGGAGCAGTTGCTGATGCTGGCCCGCGCCGCCGGCGGCGCCTTGGGCGAGTGCCAGACCGAGGTCTGCCTGCAGGAGATCGCCCGCGAGGTGGTGCGCGAAGGCCAGGCCATCGGCGAGATGCGCGGGCTGACCGTGGAACTCACCGCCCCGGACGCGCCGCTGCGGATCAACGGGATTTCCGATCTCCTGCGCGAGGCGCTGGCCAACCTGCTCGACAACGCCCTCAAATTTTCGCCGGACGGCGGGCGCATCGAAATCGGATTGTCCCGTCCGGCGCCCGGCACGGCCCGGATTACGGTCGACGATTCGGGGCCGGGGCTTCCCCCCGAGCAGAAGGTTTCCGTGTTCCGGCCCTACCAGCGCAACGAGGCCTCGGGCAAGGAGAGCGTCGGGCTGGGGCTGGCGATCGTGGCCGATATCTGCCAGGCGCACGCCGGCCATTGCGGCGTCGAGGAGCGTTCCGGCGGCGGTTGCCGTTTCTGGATGGAGTTCCCCGCCAGGCGCGGGTGACGCCGCCTAGATGCCCAGGCCGTGGCCGGGAACTTCGCGGGTGCGGATCATTACGCCGCCGTCGGAGCGGGTCACGAGGCTGCCGGACGGCGTGCTTTCCATCAGGAAAACGTTGCCGGCCACGGTGGTGCCTTTTCCAATGACCGTGTCGCCGCCGAGAATGGTGCTGTTGGCGTAGACGACCACGTTGTCTTCGACGGTCGGGTGCCGCTGGATGTGTTTGATCGGGCGGCCGTGTTCGTCGAGCGGGAAGCTTTTCGCGCCGAGCGTCACGCCTTGGTAGAGCTTGACGTTGTTGCCGATGTGGCAGGTTTCGCCGATCACGACGCCGGTTCCGTGGTCGATGAAGAAGCCTTTGCCGATCTTGGCGCCGGGATGGATGTCGATCCCGGTGAGCGAATGGGTGTATTCGCTCATGATGCGGGGAATCAGCGGGACGTTGAGTTTGTAGAGTTCGTGGGCGACGCGGTGCGAGGTGATTGCCACCAGGCCGGGGTAGGCCAGCTTCACCTCGGCATAGCTCAGTGCCGCCGGGTCGCCGTTGTAGGCGGCTTTGACGTCCTCGATCAGCAACGTGCGGATGGCCGGGAGCGTGCCGAGGAAGGCGTTCACGATTTCGGTGGATGCGAGAAACAGGTTGTCGATCGGCGGCCGTTTTTCATGCAGGTCGGCGGCCCCCATCCAGCGGAACGGCAGGGCCTTTTCGATTTCCTGCTCCAGGATTTCGGCGGTGTTCTTCAGCTGCTTGATAAAGAAACTGCGGAAGTCGGCCGGTTCAGGGATATGGCGGCCGGGGAAGAGTACGTCGGAAAGCAGCCGCAGGGCCTCGATGACTTGATCCAGCTCCGGGTGCGACCACAGCGGGCGGTCCGGCAGGTCGGTTTCTTCCTGGGCATAGAGCGGGACCAGCCTGGCCGCGGTTTCTTCGATTTGTTTGATCGTGTTCATGCACATCCCTTGGTTCAAAAGACAGGGCAGGCTACCCATGCCGGAGGAGCGACGCAAAATAATTAAGGACAAAATGATTGCGGCGTTTTTTTCAATCTGCGTCAATCCGCCTTTGTTCAATTGGGGAAACAACAGGAATCAGGATATGAAATACATCAGTACCCGCGGGCAGATGGCGCCCATTGGTTTTCAGGATGCGGTTATGACCGGGCTCGCGCCCGACGGCGGCCTGTTGCTGCCGGAGTCGTTGCCGAACGTTTCCGACCGGCTGGAGGCGTGGTCGAAGCTTCCGTATGCGGAGCTGGCGTTCGAGGTCATTGGCCTGTTCGCCACCGATATCCCGGCGGACGACCTGAAAAAGCTGATCAACGATTCCTATGCCACGTTCGAGCATCCCGAGGTGGCGCCGTCCGTCAGCGTCGGCGACTTCGAAATCCTGGAGCTCTTCCACGGGCCGACCCTCGCCTTCAAGGACGTCGCCCTCCAGTTCCTCGGCAACCTCTTCTCCTATATTCTGGAAAAGCGCGGCGGCAAGCTGAACATTCTCGGCGCCACCTCCGGCGATACGGGCAGCGCGGCGATCCACGGCGTACGCGGCAAGCCGAACATCAACATCTTCATCATGCATCCGGCCGGGCGCACCAGCCCGCTGCAGGAAAAGCAGATGACTTCCGTGCTCGACGCCAACGTCTTCAACCTCGCGGTCGAGGGCACGTTCGACGATTGCCAGAACATCATGAAAACCACCTTCGGCGATGTTCCGTTCAAGACCGAACACTCGCTCGGCTCCGTCAATTCCGTCAACTGGGCGCGCGTGCTGGCCCAGACCGTCTACTATTTCTATGCCGCCTTCCGCGCCATGGAAAAACGCGGCGCCTCCTCGGTCCGGTTCTCGGTTCCGACCGGCAACTTCGGCGACATCCTCGCGGGCTATCTCGCGCAGCAAATGGGCCTGCCGATCCGCCGGCTGATTCTCGCCACCAACGAAAACGACATCCTTTCGCGCTTCTTCAATTCCGGCGTCTACGGCATGGCCGGCGTCGTGCCGACCATCAGCCCGTCGATGGATATCCAGGTTGCCAGCAACTTCGAGCGCTATCTCTACTTCAAGGTCGGGCGGAATCCCGAAACGCTCGTTGGCCTGATGAACGACTTCAAAAACAGCGGTTCGCTGAAGGTGGCGCTGAACGAAAACGGCGTGGTCGACGAGCTGTTCCTTGCCGGGCGCGGCGACACCGCCGGCACGCTCGCAACCATCAAGCGCTACAAGGATGAATTCGGCTATGTGCTCGATCCGCACACCGCCGTCGGCGTGCTCGTGGCCGAACAGTACCCGGACGACGCCGCTCCAACCATCTGCCTCGCCACCGCGCACCCCGCCAAATTCACCCAGGCGATCATCGACGCCACGGGCGAGGCCGTCCACCACCCGACGCTCGACGCCCTCGCCGACGCCGAAACCCGCTGCGACTCCATCGCCAACGATGTCGATGCCGTGAAGCAATACCTCGTTGAGCACATTTAAGTCCGCAGGAGGCTGCCATGGGAGAACGAGCGTTCCAGAGCAAACACCAAACATGGGATGACTATCGGCGCCTGCCGGACGGTCCGCGCGTCGAACTGATTGGCGGCGAGGTTTTCGATATGTCGCCGGCGCCCTCGGCGCGGCATCAGGGCATTGTTTTCGAGCTGAGCCTCCAGTTGGGGAATTTCTTCAAGGGGAAACCCTGCAAGCCCTTTGTTGCGCCGACGGATTTGAAGCTTTCCGACGAGGACGTGGTGCAGCCGGACCTGATGGTGGTGTGCGACCGCGATCAGATCAAGGAGACGCACGTCGAGGGCGCTCCGGCACTGGTGATCGAGATTCTCTCGCCTTCGACGATGAACCACGACCGCAAGCGGAAGATGGGGCTCTATGCCCGCGCGGGCGTAAAAGAGGTTTGGTTGGTTTCGCCCCTTCCCGCGAGCATCGAGGTGTTCCTGCTCGATGGCGCGACCTACCGTTTCATGGGGCTATACCAGGTCGGGGATGCGTTTGTTTCGCCGGGTTTCGAGGAGCTGAAGCTGGATCTTCCGGCGGTGTTCGATTTTCCGGTGGACCCCGGCGAGCAGGTCTATGTGGTTAAAGAAGATGGTGCGCCGTACGGCGCCGAAGGCGAATAATGCAACTACCGTTCTCTCTCTATCTCGCGTTCAAATACCTGAAGCCGAAGCGCTCGATGGTGTCGGTCATTACGGTGCTGACGATGATGGGCATCATGCTGGGGGTGGCGGTATTGATCGTCGTGCTTTCGGTGATGACCGGGTTCGACGATGTGCACAAAGAGCACATGATGAAGCTGGATTCGCATATCCAGGTTTCCTTGCGCGGCGATGGCAACTATCCCGCCGAGCCCGTGCTGGAGGCGTTGAAGGGCATGCCCGGCCTCAAGGCCTCCGCGCCCTCCGTCGAAGGATTCGTGATCATGACGCCGAACGGTCAGACCGTGACGGCGGTGTTGCGGGGCATCGATCCCGAATTGGAAAAAGGCATCTCCGACGTCGAGAGCTACATGACCGAGGGGGTGCTTCCCCTCGATGACGAAACCGTTGCGGTCGCCGACCGGCTGGCGATGCAGCTGGGCACCTTCGTCGGCGACAAGCTGACGGTCTGGTCGTCGCAATGCTTGGTCAGCGAGGACGAAATCCGGCTGCCGGAAGAGCTGACGGTCTCGGGCATCTTTTCGGTCGGCATGTACGAGATCGATTCCAAGTTGATGATCTCCTCCTTGCCGACGGCCCGCGACGTTTTTGCCATGGAACAGGGGGTGCAGACCCTGCGCCTGCTCGTCGAGGAGCCCTTCGCCGTGGAAAAAAAGGCCGTCGAGATCCGCGAGCGCTTGGCGGCCGCGGCACGTGCCGACGCCAAGTGGAGCTGGTTCCGCTATTTGCAGGTGCGCACCTGGATGGACATCAACCAGGCGATGCTCAGCACGTTGGCCGTTGAAAAGAACATGATGTTCATCCTGCTCTGCGGCATCTCGCTGGTGGCGACGATGAGCGTCACCAACACGCTCATCACCATGTGCGTGCAGAAAACCCACGAGATTGGCCTGCTCAAGGCGCTCGGCTTTTCCAATGGCCAGATTGTCGGAACCTTCTTCATGCTCGGGTCGGTGCAGGGCATCTTCGGCTGCCTGTTCGGCGTGGCCATGGGCATGTGGGTCTCCGCCAACCTCGATGCCGTGCTCAACTTCCTGCGGATCTTCAATCCGAGCCTGATGTCGCCCGAGTTCTACATGTTCACGGAAATGCCGTCGCGCACCACGTTGAGCGATTCCCTGTCCGTCTGTGTCATTGTCATGGTGTTCAGCACCTTGGCCGGGGCCCTGCCGGCTTGGCGCGCCGCCCGCATGGAACCCGTTGATGCGCTGAGGCATGAATGAGGCGCCGATGGTTCAGTCTGGTTTTGCTCGGCGCGGCATCGGCCTTTGCGCAGATCGACGGGGATCCGCTGTATGTGAAGCAGGCGGAGACGAACGGGGCGTCGTTCCTTGCCTGGCGTCCGTTCTATTCGCACACGGTCGAAGACGCGGAACGGTGGCGCAAAGACTACCTCTGGCCCCTCTACACGCAGAAGGGGTTCAAGGAGGAAACCTATGGCCGCATCCTGTTCTTCGGTTATTCCACCGATTTCGGGGATGAGCGGACCGGGCGCGACCGCACTTGGATTTTACCGTTCTGGTACAGCGGTACCTCGGCGCAGGGCGAGGACTATCGGGCCGTCTTTCCTTTCGGCGGAACGATCCGCGAGTTTCTGGGGCGCGACTCGATTTCGTTCGCGCTCTGGCCGCTCTATGCGAAATCGCAGGTCAACGACGTGGAATCCACCACGTGGCTTTGGCCGCTCTTCTCGAAAACCCACGGCGAAGGGGTGGACCGTTTCCGGGCGTTGCCTTTCTATTCGACCAGCACGCTGGAAGGCGAGTTCGTGAAAAAGTCCTACCTCTGGCCCCTGGTCAACACGGTCGAATACACCAACGACCGCAACCCCGGCGGCGGATTCATCATCGTCCCCGTCTATGGGCGGGTCAAAACGGAACGCGCCGACAACTATTGGCTGGTCGCCCCGTTCTTCCGCTACATGTCCAGCGATAATCAATGGATCGTCAATGCGCCTTGGCCCTTCATCCAGTTGGCCGACGGCGAAATGCATAAGCGGATCTTCTGGCCGTTCTACGGCAAGAAACGCTACGGCACGCTGACGAAGCAATACTGGCTATGGCCGTTGCTTTGGAACGATACCGCCGAGTATCCCCACTACAACCGCCACCGGAAACGGGCCGTGCCGTTCGTTCACTACCATGCCGATGTCGTGACCCGACCGACCCCGGAATTCGAGACGGGCGACGTCGTTTCGCGCTATTGGAAAATCTGGCCGCTCATGAGCTGGGAGCGCAACCTCGACCGCTCCCGCTTCCGAACGCTCGATCTTTGGCCGCTGCGCAACACGCCGGGCATCGAACGCAACTGGGCCCCGTGGTGGACGCTCTACCGCCGGATGGAGGTCGAGGGGGAGATCGGCCACCACCTGCTCTGGGGGCTCTATCGCCAAACCCAGGACGACGAGCAGTTTGAATGGAGCTTGCTCAAAGGTTTGGCCGGATATAAAAAGAACGAAAACAACCGTCGCTACCGGGTGCTGTTCATGTGGTTCGGTGGCGCGAAGGAGCAGCCATAACCTTTTACTCCACAAACTACATGCGGTATCCCGTTCGCTCGGCGCAGCGGCTCGGCGCCCAGGTGCTGCAGTTGCTGCACGACACCGGACACGGCATGTTCATGCTGCTCGAAGCGTTCTGGTTCATGCAATTCGCCCTCGGCAAACGCAGCCGCCAGGAAACCTTCACGCAACTCTATATCACGGGCATCAAGAGCCTGGCGGTCATCTCGGTGGTGGCGCTCTTCACCGGCATGATTCTCGCGTTGCAGACCGGACTCGAACTGCGCCGCTACGGGCAGGAGGTCTTCATCGGTTCCGCCGTCGCCGTCTCGATGATCCGCGAGATGGGCCCGTTCATGACCGGGCTGATCATCTCCGCCAGCGTCGGCTCGGCCATCGCCGCGCAGCTCGGCACCATGACCGTCTCCGAAGAGATCTCAGCGCTGGAGGTGATGAGCATCAATCCCAACCGCTTCCTCGTCATGCCGCGGCTGGTTGCGCTGATCGTGATGATGCCGCTGCTGACCATCTACACCAATATTCTCGGCATTCTCGGCGGCGCGGTGGTCGGCTCGACCCAGCTCGGGGTTTCGTTCGCGGCCTACATGGACAACGCCACCCAGTTCGCCACCAACAAGGACCTCTATGTCGGCCTCTTCAAGGCCTTCCTCTTCGGCGTCATCATCACCACGGTCGCATGCCACCAAGGCTTCATGACGACCGAGGGCGCCGTCGGCGTCGGCAAGGCCACGCGGCGCTCGGTCATCATCTCATTTCTGGTCATTCTGGTGGTCGGCTACATGGTAACGAGGTTGTTCTACATATGATCCGCTTCGAAAACGTTACCAAGGTGCTTGGAAACCGGGCCGTGCTCGACGGCATCGACTTCGAGGTCGGCCCGGGCGAAACCTTCGTCATTGTCGGGCTTTCGGGGGCGGGCAAGAGCGTTACCCTCAAGCACATGATCCGCCTGATGCAACCCGACGCGGGGCGCATCGTGATCGACGGCGAGGACATCAACCAGCTCGGCCGCAATGGGCTGCGGCAGGCGCGCGCCAAGTTCGGCGTCCTCTTCCAGGGCGCGGCGCTGCTGCAATGGATGAGCGTGCGCGACAACGTCGCCCTCCCGCTGCGCGAACATACCAAGTTGCCCGACGACGAGATCCTCCGCCGCGTCGACCAAAAACTCGAACTGCTCAGCCTCGACGACGCCGGCGACAAGTTCCCGTCCGACATCTCCGGCGGCATGCAAAAACGCGCCGGGCTCGCCCGCGCAATCATCATGGACCCGCAGATCGTGCTCTACGACGAGCCGACCTCCGGCCTCGACCCGGTCACCTCGCGACGAATCGACGATTTAATCGTGAACATGCGCGAGCGACTCGGTATAACGAGCGTGGTTGTAACCCATGACCTGCACAGTGCTTTGGCCATCGGTTCGCGCATTATGATGCTCCATGAAGGGCGCATCGTGGAAAATGCCCCGCCGGAGGGGTTTATCCGGTCGAAGGACCCCACGGTGCAGAGTTTCCTGGAGTCGCAATACATTACGAAAAAAGGTAAGTGGGAAGGCATGGGCCATGAGTAAATCCAGTCGAGAGGTCTCCGTCGAAATTTTGGTCGGGCTATTCATGTTCTCCGTGCTGATCGCGCTGGGCATCTTCACGATCGTGCTCAGCCGCGAAAACCTGCTGAAGGACTCCTATCCCTACGAATTCGTCTTCAGCGAAGTCAGCGGACTGCGCGAGGGCGACAACGTCTATCTGCGCGGCATGAACATCGGTCGCGTCAAGCAGACGATGCTCGAGGACAGCCGCGTGCATGTCTTCGTGACACTCGACGTGCCGATTAGCCTGCGCCACGGCTACCAGATCGACGTGGTCGATGCCTCCATGCTCGGCGGCAAATACCTCAAGATCTACGAAGGCCCGGAGGACGCGCCCGTGCTGGGCAATAACGTCACGATCCTCGGTTCCAAACCCGTCGATATGATCGAGCAGCTCGGCGAAGCCGTCAGCGGCTTGCAGTCGATGATCTCCGCCGTTGACCAGGGGCAGGGGACCTTGGGCAAGCTGCTGCACGACGATGCGATGTACAACAACATGGTCGAGGTTTCCGAAGACCTCATGGAAATGGTCAAGCGCGTGGAAAACGGCGAAGGCACGGTGGGTAAATTGCTCAAGGACGACGACGTCTACCAGGAAATCCAGGCGATCGTGGGCAATCTGCGCACCGTCAGCGACCGCCTCTCCGCCGGCGAAGGGACGCTCGGCAAGTTGATGGCCGAGGACGCCCAGCTCTACGACGATCTTTCCGCCACCATGGCCGCCGCGCGCGGCATCGCCGAGAGCATCGATTCCGGCGAGGGGACGCTCGGCAAGCTGGTACACGATGCCAAGCTCTACGACGAAGCCGCTTCGCTGGTCGAAGATGTGCGCGCCGCGGTCGACGACCTGCGCGAGGCCTCGCCGATCACCTCGTTCGGCAGTGTACTTTTCGGAGCGTTCTAACGGGAGTAACCATGGGCGGGCCGGCCACGCAAACAAACGAAACGCAATGCCCGCATTGCGGTCGTGTTGTGGGCCCCGCCGCCCGATGCGCCCACTGCGGAATGCGGGTGGAAAAGCGCATGGGCCTCAAGGTGCTTCGCCTCTCGGCGGTCGTCGTTGCGGTTGCCGGGCTGCTGTTGCTTCATTCCTATGCGCGTAGCCGCGCATTGCCCGTTGTCCGGATCGGCGACATTTCGCCGGCGATGAATTTTGCCCGCGTGCGCATCGAAGGCGTGCTCGAATCCGATGCCCGCAGGTTGCGCAGCGGGTCGGTGCTGTATGTGGTCGACGACGGCACCGGCACCCTCGCGGTCTTTTCCAACGACTCGCCGGACGGGCGCTTGCCCTTGGCCGGGAGTCCGGTTGCGGTCTCCGGCAACCTCAGCGTCGGCGCGGGCAACGAGGTCCGCCTGCGGGCGCAGGCGGTGGAGGTCTCCGTCGATGATTCCATCCCCGTGGCCGGAACCAAGCTCGCCGAAATCACGGCCGACCGCAAAGGGGAGCGCATGGCCGTGGTCGGGCGCGTCTCAAAAGTGTGGGCGCCGCGGGCCGGGTCGAACTCGCCGTACAAGCTGGTGCTGGCCGACGAAAGCGGTACGCTGGAGGTGGTCCATTGGCTTGCGGATGCCCCCGCGGTGGCCGTCGGCGACGTGGTTGAAATTTTCGGCACCATCGGCGTCTACAAGGACCAGGTGCAACTCAAGGTTTGGGAGGCCGCGCAGATCCGCGCATTGGAATAGCCGATGGTCGTCTTTCCCGTCATCCTCGCCGTGCTTGGAGGAACGCTGGCCTCGTGCCTGTTCGCCATCCTGCCGGGGCTGCACGTTTACAACGTGATGGGGCTGGCCGCCATGTTCCTCTACGGGGCGCAGGATGCCGGCATGGCGATCGGCGGCGAGCTGGTGGTGGCATTCATGGTCGGCCTGGTCTGCGGATGGTCGATGCTCAACACGATCCCGTCCGTGTTGCTCGGGGCGCCCGACGAGAGCGCCATCTTCACCGTGCTGCCGGGCCAGAAATATCTGATGGGCGGCCGCGGCTACGAAGGCGTCATGATCATCGGCGTCGGCGGCTTGGCCGGAATCGGCCTGCTGTTGTTCGTGGTCGCTCCGCTGGCGCCGAAGTTCCTGCCGGTTGCGCACGATGTGCTGATGCCGCACATGCATTGGATCCTCTGGGTCATCATCACCTTCATTCTCATGACCGAATGGCCCAAGGGCGGCAACTTCGGCGAAGCCGGATGGGGGAAGTTCTTCGATGCCTGGAAGGGGCTTGGCGCCGGATTGCTGACGTTTTTCCTCTCCGGTTGGCTGGGGTTTATTCTGCTCTACCGCTCGCCCGTTTCCGTCGATGTGGCCTTCCAGAACATCATGCCCGCGTTCGTCGGCCTCTTCGCCGTGCCGTGGTGCCTGCTCAACCTGGTTAGCGGCGTGCAGGTGCCGGAGCAACGCATCGGAAAATCGCTCGGGATCACCGGCGATGTGATTCTGCGCAGCGCGGCGGCGGGCGGGCTCGGCGGCGGCTTTGCCGCCTTCTTTCCCGTCGTAACCGGCGGGGTGGGCGGGCTGCTCGCCGGGCACGCCACCGCCCAGCGCGACGAGCGCGTTTTCATGATGAGCCAGGGCGTTTCCAAGATGGTCTACTACACCGGGGCGCTGGTGCTCTTCTTCGCGCCCGGCCTGAATCTCACCCGTGGCGGCGGGGCCTGGATCATCGGCGGGCTCTACGAACCTTCCGGTTGGAGCGACTACTTTCTCGCCCTCGGCTGCATCGCGATCTCGGGGGCCGTTTCTTTTCTTTTGCTGTCGCCGCTGACTCGCTTCACGCTTTGGCTGATGGGGCGGGTCGACTACCGCACCATCTCCGGCGCGGCGCTGCTGATCATTCTGCTGATGGTCTATCTGGTGACCGGCTGGGTGGGGATTTTCATTATGGTCGTCGGGGCGGGGATCGGCTTGATTCCCGTCCTGTTCGGATCGCGCCGGCTCAACGCTCTCGGGATCCTGCTGCTGCCCATCGCCTGCAACATGTCCGGCTGCGGCTCGGCCGTTGCCGCCTGGCTCGGACTGGTGTGAGATTTCGCAATTGACGGTTCCTCTCGGGGACCACCTACTAATGCGACGACCTAGGGCAGCTGCGTACGAGAGCCGGGACATGGACCTGGACAACACCGGCGCAACTCCGGATGAGGCCTCCTCGGACCGCATCACCAAATA
>NZ_JBFJYW010000040.1:0-17335 GCF_041622395.1 Pontiella sp.
GGGCAAGCGCGCCTGGCTCAACCTGCTTTACCTGCCCGCCTACACCAACGCGCCGGCCGGAACCGAGGCCGGGCTCGAATGGAGCGGCGACTCCGAGCGGCTGGACTTTCTCATCGGCGGCACCTCGATCTGGCACCACGTGTTCGATCGGTAGCATTGCGAAACAACTTCTTTTCCCAAAACGGGCGAAACGGTTGCCCGGCGTCCTCCGTTCCATCGGAAAATAAAATCCGTCGATTTTCGTTATTCAACCGAAACGGGAAAGCATCCCATGGGAGGAATGAAGATGAAGACGAAATCCAAGACAACCGTACTCTTCGCCGCCATTGCGGCAACGGCGGCCATTTCCGTCGCCGCCCCGCTGCCGGAAGAGCAGCAGCAAGCCGCGTGGCAACGCCAGCGCATGCAGCAGTTCCATAACCGGACGGAGCCGCTGAATGAACGTCCATGGCAAAGCCAACAACGCCAATTCATGCGCCGACAGGACTTGGGCTACGCACAGCGGGTCCCGCAGTTCCAGGGTCGTCAGATGCCGCAGCGGTTTGCGCAACGGCCGGACGACCTGCAAGGCCGGCAACGACCGTGGCAAATCCAACAGCGGCAATTTTCTCCGCAGCAACGCCAATTCCAGCGCTTCCCGCGCCGCGGCGATGCCCGGCAGGTTCCGCAGTACCCAGCCCCCCGCATGAACCGTCGGTTCGACCAGCGGCAGGGCTACGCGCAACAGTCCCCCCAGCGCAGACAACAGTTCCTGCGGAAAATGCGCCAACGCCGGCAGATCAATCCCGAGCAGTGGCAGCAACGCAAACAGCAAATCCTACGGAAATTCGACGCAGATGGCGACGGACGCCTCTCCGTAGAAGAACGCACCGAAGCGAAAGAAGCCGTTAAAAACCTGATCAAGAAACGCCGGGATGCCAAAGGACGACCGGGCCCGCAGGCACCGGCAACCGAGGCAGTTCCCAAACCGGCACCATCCGATGCCGCTCCGGAAACAACCGAGCAATAGACGAACAGATGCGCAGGTCCGAAGAACGATGGAACCCTGGTTCAATTCCGGGGTTCCTGGTCATCGGTGTCCGTCGTAGACGTTAGATCCGCAAAGGCACAACACAACGCTAGCGAGGGGCGTCGAATTCGCGAACCGACGGCTTCGGCTGAATGAATAAAAAAAGAGCGAATGTCCACAAACCCGCGCGGCCTGCGTCGTGTGGGTATCATTGTTCCCTGGAACACATGAAGCGGCGCGGGGTTTTCCTCCTCTTTTCCTCGCGCCGCTTTTTTTTGCCTCTGCGTGCGGAATTCCGACTCCGTTCTATTGGATGCATTGCCGCAACGGCGCTGGACCTACCGGAGCTTGAGAGTGGCGATACCGATCAGCGCGAAAATGATGGAGAGGATCCAAAACCGCGTGACGATGACGGTTTCAACCAGCTCGGGTTCGCGTTTTTCAACCAGGGCCCGTTCCTTTTCCACAAACTCGAAGTGATGGTGCAAGGGCGCGCACTTGAAGACGCGCCGCCCTTCACCGTATCGTTTGCGGGTATATTTGAAATAGGAGCTTTGAATCACGACGCTGGCGGCTTCGATCACGAACACCGCGCCGACGATGGTGAGCAACAGCTCCTGCTTGATGAGGATGGCGAGCATGGCAATGGCGCCGCCAAGCGCGAGCGAGCCGGTGTCGCCCATGAAAATCTTGGCGGGATGGCAGTTGTACCACAGAAACCCGAGCCCCGCCCCCAGGAGCGCCCCGCAATAGACGGTCAGCTCGCCGGCCCCTTGCACGGAAGGCACCTGCAGATATTCCGCGAAGTTGGAGTGCCCCGCAACATAGGTAAGAAACAGGTAGGCCACCGCCACCGAGTTGGAACAGCCGATCGCCAATCCATCGAGCCCATCGGTCAGATTGACCGCGTTCGAGGCGCCGACTAGCACCAGCACCAGAAAGATGAAGGCGACAACCATCGACATCTGGAAGAGCGGCTGCTTGCAAAACGGTACCATGAAATCGGTTACGCGGTCGCGCATCTCCGGGACCGACCACAGCACGCCGAAGACGATCGCGGCCCACCCCAGCTGCGCGGCAAACTTGGCCTTCACGCTCAGGCCGTTCTTGCGCTTGATTTTCCAGTAGTCGTCGACGAAACCGATGCCCCCCATCAGGACGAAGGTGCCGAGGGTCAGCAAAACATAGGTATTGGTCGGGATGGCCCAAAGCAGGGTCGAGGAGGTGGCCGCCGCAATGATGAGGATGCCGCCCATGGTCGGCGTGCCGACCTTGGTCTGCTTGCCGAGCCCCCCCACCCGGTCATCGATCTTCTGTTCGCCGAAGTTGAT
Organism: Pontiella sp.; assembly: GCF_041622395.1. NCBI lineage: Bacteria > Pseudomonadati > Kiritimatiellota > Kiritimatiellia > Kiritimatiellales > Pontiellaceae > Pontiella > Pontiella sp. The sequence continues at coordinate 2,341 of NZ_JBFJYW010000040.1, forward strand.
CGCCTGCAGTTTGCGGATCAGCCACGGGGCGAGCAGCAACGAAACCACGAACGCGGTCGATGCCGCGCCCAGCGTGCGGAAGGTAATGTATTTGAAGAGCCGCAACTCCGACAGATGGGCCTCCAACAACGACAAATAATAAAGCATCCTCTAGTTCTCCGTAAAATGTTTGAGCACCAATTCCAGCCGTTCGCCGCGCGAGGCCTTCAGCAACACGCGGTCCCCGGCACTCAGCTGGTCCTTCAGAATCGATGCGGCCTCGGCGGGATCCGCGCAATGGTAAAAATGTTTGGTGTTCCGGCAGACGATCTGCCGCCCCAGCTCGCCCACGGCCACGACGCCGTCGAGGTCGAGGTGGTCGATGAATTCGCCGAGCGCCAAGTGCTCCTCATCGGCGATGGCGCCGAGTTCGCGCATCCCCCCGACCACCGCCCAGCGGTGGTGGCCGCCCGGCAACCGGGCAAAGGTGCGCAGACTCGCACGCATCGACAACGGATTCGCGTTGTAGGCGTCGTTGATGAATTGAACCCCGGCAATCTCCGACTCCTGCCAACGCATCGACGGCGCCTTGAAGTTGCGAAGCCCGTCGGCAATCTCCGCCGGCGCCAGCTGCAGCTCCAACCCCAGCGCGATGGCCCGCAGGGCGTTGCGCATCACGTGCTCGCCGGGCTGCGGCATCGCATAGTTGTGGCCATTGACGTTCATCACGCCATCGGACACCTTGCGCCCGACATAGTCGGCAATGCCTTCGAGCGAAACGGTGCGCACACGTGCGCAAGTGTGCGCGCGCATCATGGCATACCAGGGGCTGTCGCGGTCGAGGATGACGGTGCCGGAACCGGGGACGCGCTCCACCAGCTTCATCTTTTCGCGGGCGATGGCCTCGAGCGAGTGGAAACGCTCGCGGTGGGCGTTGCCGATATCGGTCACGATGCCGATTTTCGGCTGGAGCAGATAGGCCAGCGCGCCGATTTCCCCGGGGCGGTTCATGCCGATTTCGAAGACGCCGTAGCGGTTCGTCCGCGGCATCGAAAGCATGGTAAGCGGCAGGCCGATGTGGTTGTTGTAGTTTCCGCTTGTGCGGTGGGTGGCTCCGTCGATGGAAAGGACGTCGGCGCACATTTCCTTCACGGTGGTCTTGCCGACACTCCCCGTGATGCCGACGACGGTGCCGGTCCATTTCTTCCGATAGCCGCGTGCGAGATCCTGCAACCCCTTGACGGTGTCGGGCACCGTCAGCAGCGGGTTTGCCGTCCAGTTGAAATCGTCGCATACCAGCGCCCCGGCCGCCCCCTTGGCAAACGCATCGGCCACGAAGGCGTGGCCGTCGAAGTTTTCGCCGCGGATCGCAACGTAGAGATTGCCGGGCTGGAGCGTGCGGGTATCGTGCGAAATCCCCGTGACCACCCCTTCGGGCATCCCGTTTTTCCATAGGCGGGAAACCCATTGCGACAATTCGCCTGGACGGAATTGGATCATCGGCCCACCAGCTCCTTCACGGTCTCGCGGTCATCGAACGGGATGACGGTGCCCCGGATTTCCTGATAGGTTTCGTGGCCTTTTCCAGCAATGAGCAGGATGTCTTTGCGGCCCGTCGAGCGGATGCCCTTTTCGATGGCGGCGCGGCGATCGAGCACCACCTCGAACTGCTCCGGCGTGGCGAAGCCCTCGAGAATCTGGCCGACGATGGCGGACGGCTCTTCGTTGCGGGGATTGTCGGACGTGATGATGGAATAGTCGGCCAGTTCGGCGGCGACCTTTCCCATTTTTGCGCGCTTGCCTGCATCGCGGTTCCCGCCGCAGCCGAAGACGACGACCAACCGTCCCTTGCAGATTTCGCGGAGGGTTTCGAGTACGTTCTTGAGGGCATCGTCGGTGTGGGCATAGTCGACGAAAATCTTTTTGCCCTTGCGGTTCGGAACGGCTTCGAGCCGCCCGGGAATGGCCGCAATGTTTTTGAGCGTCTTCGCCATGCACTTGAGCGTAATCCCGTTCAGGCCACCGACGGCGATGGCCGCCAACGCGTTGTTCACATTGAAGCGCCCGAGCAGCTGCAACCGGATCCGCGCGCTGCCCCACGGCGTGGCGACCTTGAACGAGGTGCCGCCGGAATCGAGCTTGGCTTTCGCGGCGCAGACCATGGCATCGGCGCTGAAGCCATAGGTCAGCACCTTGGCCTGCACGCGTGGGTCGGCAACCAGCTTGCGCCCCCAGGGATCGTCGATGTTGATGACCGCCGCGCAGCCCTTCTTTTTCTCGAGCCGCCGGAAGAGCTCCGCCTTGACGTCGAAATAGGACTCCATGTCGTTGTGGAAATCGAGGTGGTCCTGCGTCAGATTGGTGAAGACGACCGTGTTGAAGCGGATGCCATGAACGCGCTCCATCGCAATGGCGTGCGACGACACCTCCATGACCACGGAATCGCAGCCCGCCTCGGACATCCGCTGGAGCAAGGAGTGGATTTCGGGGGCTTCGGGGGTGGTGCGTGCGGCGGGAATGGAGCGATGGCCGTCCTCGTAGGCAACCGTGCCGATCAGGCCGGGATGGGCGCCGCAGGCCCGCAGAATATCGCGCGCCATGAAGGCGGTGGTGGTTTTCCCGTTGGTCCCCGTGATGCCGACCACGTTCATTTTCTTGGTCAGGTCCCCATGGAAGCGGCAGGCGATTTCGGCCAGCGCGCGGCGCGCATTGGCCACCTGCACATGGGCCACGTCCGCCCCGAGGTTCACCCGGCCCTCCGAAACCACGGCGGCGGCCCCGTTCGCAACCGCTTCGGCAATGTAATCCGCCCCATCGCAATGCTCGCCGGGCACCGCAATGAAGAGCCAGCCGGGTTTGATCTCGCGCGAGTCGTAGGCAATGCCTTCGATCGGCAGCTTGGCCCGGCCGCTGATTTGGATTACTTCGATGTTTTTGAGTAGCGACGTCAGTTTCACTCGTCCGGCCTCACCACGTAAATGCGATTGCCCCCGGGGGCGATGCGCAGGTATTCCACCGCCACCTTGGCGATTTCGCTGAAAGCGGGGCCGCAGACCGTGCCGCCATAGTAGCCGATCTTGCGGCCGGATTCATTGTATTCGCCGGGATCGTCGGCCACCACGATGATGCCGATCTCGGGATTCTCGACGGGCAGGAAGCCCGCAAACGAGGAGACAAAGTTTTTCGGGTAGTAGCCGCCGCCCTCTTCCCGGGGCCGGATCTTCTGCGCCGTGCCGGTTTTGCCCGCGACGGTGTAACCCTCGACGCGCGCCTTGGTGCCGGTTCCCTCGTCGTCCATCACGACGCGCGCGAGCAGCTGCTGCATGCGCCGCGCCGCCGCGGGCGAGAGCGGGCGGCCCAGTTCCTGCGGCTGCGTTTGCTCCAGCACCGTGCCGTCGGGCGCGACCACGCGCTTGATGATGTACGGCTTCATCTGGACTCCGTTGTAGGCGATGGCATTCATCATCGAAATCACCTGCAGGGCGGTAACGCCGATTTCATGCCCCATGCCGATGCGGGTAATACTGATCTTCGACCAATGGCGCGGCGAATAGAAAATACCGCCCTCTTCGCCGGGCAGCCCGACGCCGAGCCGATCGCCGAAATGAAATTTGCGGAGGCTGTCGTAGACCAACTGATCGCCCATTTCAAGGGCGATTTTCGCCGTTCCGATATTGCTCGACACCTTGACGATGTCGGCGACGGGAATCACGCCTTCGCCATGGCTGTCGCGCAGCGCCTTGCCGCCATAGACCCAATAGCCCTTTTCGCAATCGAACTCGTCGGTTTCCGTCACCACGCCGTTATCGAGGGCGGCGCTGATGAGCGCGGCCTTCATGGTGGAGCCGGGTTCGTAGTTGAAGCTGATGGCGCGGTTGCGGCGCCACTCCTCGGGCGCCTTGGAATATTCGTTCGGATCGTAGGTCGGGAACGAGGCCATCGCGAGAATCTCCCCGGTGCGCACGTGCTGGACCACGGCCCAGACCGCCTTGGCGCTGAAGTCGCGGCAGGTTTTTTCAATGACCTTTTCCACCTGGTACTGCAGCCAGCTGTCGAGCGTCAGCTCCACGGTGGCGCCATCCTCGGGCGGGATGTCCAGTTCGCGGGTGCGGTAGATTTCGTGCCCGCTTCCGTCCACCTGCCCGCGGCGCAGCCCCTCTTTGCCGCGCAGGTATTCGTTCATCACCTGCTCGACCCCGGCCGAGCCCGTGCCCGCCAGATTGGAAAAGCCGACCACATGCGCCATCAGCGGTCCGTTGGGATATTTGCGGATCGGCGCCTCCTCGAACCAGACGCCCTTGAGATAAATGTTGGTCTCGGCGCCGGGCTCCTGCTCGGGCGGCGTGTAGAGGACCCCGAGATTCATCCGCTTGAAGCGCTTGATCTGGTGCCCGGACACATATTGCTTCACCTTGGTGTATTGGCGATTCGTTCGGGCCAGCTCTTTGTCGAGGTCGGCCTCCGAAAGGTGGAACTCGGCGGCGAGATAACGGCTGACGGCGCGGGCGTCGCCGTTGATCGAAATCCACTTGGGATCGATGCAGACATGGTAGGACGGGGTGTCCATGGCGAGGATCCGCCCGGTGCGGTCGACGATGCGCCCGCGGCTCGCCGCCGGCTTCGACTCGAAGGTGCGCGCCTCCAGGATGGGTTCGACCACCCAAGCGGCCGGGCGCAGATGCAACAGGGCCAAGCGCGTGCCGATGGCGGAAAACACCAGCAATACGACAACGGATAGAACAACGATCCGCCATTTGAACCTGATTTCCGCCATCGTTTGTTTCCCTGCCCTAAATGAAGCCAAAACCCGCAACCTGCAAGAAGCAATGTTACGGGTATCGGCGGTCGCTCATGGTAGACTGCCTACCGCCGTTGAACCTTTGCCGTATCCCGATATCCATCCCAACTGCCGATCTTCACCACCTGGTCGCCCGTGGGCATCGACATCGGAAGCCGATGCCGTTTGATGGCGCGTTCAAGGTTGACCGGCGAGGTGGCGCTCGACCAACGGTCCTGCGCCTGGACGAGGCTCTTGTTGGCGGCGCGAAGCTCGCGCTCCTTGTTCTTGATTTCCTTGCCCAGTGCGTCGCAGCGCGAGCAGAGCCACATATAGCTCAGGCCCAGCACGGCAACGAGCACCAGCACATTGGCCAGCACCACCGGAAACGGGACCTGCACCTGCTGCTTCTTGCGCGCCGTCTTGCGCGTCGTCTTCCTTACTATCGTCTTTCGTTTCGCTGCCATGTCATTCCCCCGTTTCCACGGCGCGCAGCTTTGCCGAGCGCGACCGTGGGTTTGCGGCTTGTTCCGCGGCCGTTGCTACCAACGGCTTTTTCCAAATCCATTCCACCGGCGGCGCTTCGTAGATCCGCCGGACCCCGCCCTGCTGCAACGATTCCTCGCGCGGCACATGGCGTCCAAAAAACTGTTTCACCAACCGGTCTTCCAGACTATGGAAGGTTAGCACGGCCATCCGGCCGCCCGGCTTCATTCTGCCGACCATCGTTTCGAGCACCTGCTCGATCCCCGCCAACTCGTCGTTGACCGCCATGCGCAGCGCCTGGAAGGTCTGCGTGGCGGGATGGGTCTTCCTGCCCTTGCGCCCGCCCTTGGCGCGCTCGACGATGCCCGCCAGTTGCCCGGTGGTCTCGATCGTCATCTTGGCGCGCGCATCGACGATCGCCCGGGCGATCCGGCGCGAGGCGCGGTCTTCGCCGTAGCGGTAGATGATATCGGCGAGCTCCTGCTCGGACGCCGTATTCACCAACTCGGCGGCGGTCTGCCCCTGCGTCTGGTCCATGCGCATATCGATCGGCGCATCCTGCATGAAGCTGAAGCCGCGATCCGCGATATCGAGCTGGAACGAACTGACGCCGAGATCGAGCAGCAGGCCATCGATCCGGTCCACGCCCAGCCGATCCAATCGGTCGGCCATGTTGGCGTAGTTGTCGTGAACCAATTCCACGCGCTTGCCCTGTTCGCTCTTCAGCGTTCCCTTCACCCGCTCGATCGCATCGAGGTCGCGGTCGAACCCGATCAACAGGCCGCCCGCTTCGAGACGGTCGAAAATCGCCGTCGAATGCCCGCCGTTGCCGAGAGTTCCGTCCACATAGATCCCCTTCGGATCCGTGATCAGCGCCTCCAGGCACTCGTTGAGCATGACCGGAATATGCATCAGTAGTTTTTTCCCCTGCGTAGTTCGGGCATCTCGCGCCGGCGGTCGGAATAGAGACAGGAGAAGAGACGGCCGGAATTGGCCATGTTCAGGTTGAAATGGCGCTCCCGTTCAACCGGTACATCGATCGACTTCGAATAACTCAAATATTTTGCCACATCCAACATGCTCATTTTTTTGCCCCTTTGAGTAACTGGATTGCCGGATTCATCGAGTGCCTTTTCAGCAACCCCGCTCATCCACCAATCCACCCATCCATCCTTCCATTCTCTTAGTAACCGCCAAAAAACACATCCTCCGCAGTCGACGACTCCTGCGGCAGGGCTAAATCAAAATTCTCGGCGCTCCACAGCTCGATCCGTGTCAGCGCCCCAACCAAAACCACTTGTTCCTTCACCTCGATATGCGCCAGCAGGTTTTCGCCGATGCGGATACGCCCCTGCGCATCCCACACCAGCATGTCGGCCCCGGCCGTAATCGAACGGATCGCCTGCTGGTCGTTGCGGTCGATCGTTCCCCCGTTGCGCAGCTCTTCCAATCGGCGCATCATTTCCGCCGCCGTATAAAGGAACAGGCACTTCTCTTCCGGGTGCGGAAAAGCAAACAACTGGTTCGACTCCCCCGTCAGGTTGCGCCAGCTCGACGGAAAAATCATACGGCGCTTGGTATCAAGGGAATGCGTATACGATCCCACGAACAAAGCCGGTATATTTTGCACTCCTGTCATTGCTGTTCCTCCACCCTGCTCCCTTTCGTGGGATTTTATGACACTTTCCCCCACCGCGCGTCAAAGGCTTTCCCGCGGTTTTTTCCGGTTTTTTTTATCCCCGCCAACCCCGGCATCCGGGAACCGGCGCGATGGAATTTCCCCCACTCCGCCCCACCTGCGCTTCAAGGGAGCCGGACGCGAGCGGGGCCCGCTCGCGGGAATATGACATTTTCACCCGGTTTTAATGGGGTTCTGCGCATTGCACGCGCCCCACCAGCGAATGATACCGCAGGTAGACCATCGGGGAAGGAACGGATTTTGGCAACGCCAAGCAGCACCGAAAGCGGCGGATTGCAGCGATCAGGGAACGAGCTGGGTGCGGTAGTATTCCGCAGGCGGCGCGTTGGTGGCATCGCGGGTACGGATGACGTAAAGGGAGCCCGACGAGTCGTACAGCTCCAAGGTTCCGTTGAGATTCGTCCAGGTATCCGCGAGAAGATTGGTGGTCGATTGAAACGCGAAGAACTGATCGGGCTCGCCGCCGAAGAGAAACAGCTCATAGACGGCATCCACCGCGTTGGTGTCCAGGGCGGTGCTCTGGCTATAGTCGAGCAGCATGACCGGGGCGGTCTTGGCCACAACCTGGTTCCGCAAGGTTACGCCCTCGATCCCGACCAACAGCAACTGCCCGTCCTTTGTCGCGGCGGAAAACAGCGACTTGCCCGTCGGCAAAAGCTGCTTCGACCAATCGGCCAAATTGGTGCTGGCCAGCAACGTGCCCTGATACCCGGAAACAACCCATTGGCCATCGACATAGGCAACATCGGTCAGCCACTTCGAGGATCCGCTCGAGCGCGCGGTCCAACTTGATCCGCTCGAGCTGGTGTAGATGTTCCCGTTTTCACCGACGATGACAAAGCGGTCTTCCAGCCACCGCACCCGATAGAGCCAATCGCCGGTCGCGATTCCGGATGTCGCCGTTGACCACGACACGCCGTTGTCGGCCGAGCGGATCACCGCCCCGTCGTCGCCCACGGCAATGCAATTGCCGCCGCCGATCGCCACGCCGGAAAGAAAACGCGAGGTCGGCGTTGCGCGCTTCGTCCAATTGGTTCCGTCGGGACTGGTAAAGAGTTCGCCCGCTTCGCCGGATACGATGAAGAGCCCCTCGGTTGCGGCAACGCCTTGCAGGGTGTTCGTCGTGAACGCCGCAAGGTTGGTCCAGACCACGCCGTAGGTTCCGACCATGGCATTCGTCGTCCCGACGCTATTGGTCACGGTCACTTCGACCGCACCCGACTGGCTGGCGAAAACCTGGCCGTCGTTGCCGACGGCCAGCAGCAGATTGGAGGTTCCTCCCACGCCCAGCAACACGGTATTCGTGTACGAAACGGGAACCACTTCCTGGGCCCATAGAATCCCGTCGAGGCTGGTTTGTATGTTTGCCAGGTCGCCGACTGCGATGTAGATGCCGTTTTGCACCGTCATATCCCAGAGCCAGACGTGGGAAGAATCCGTTGGAGAGGGCTGCCACGCGCAATCGATGCCGTTGGTGCAGCTGCCTTCCATTAAAAGTCCCGAGCGGCCCGCAACGAGCCAGGATGTGCCGCTGCCGTGCGCAGAGAGATAGACCCAAGCCGAGGGCGCGTTGGTCGGCAGGTCGTTGATTTGGTCGACCCAGTTGGCGCCGCCGTCGATGCTGATGCGCAGTTCCTGGTCGCCGGCGAGCAGCAGCCCCGTGTTGTTGAGGGCAACATCGTATAAATCGTTGGTGGTGCCGCTATCCATGGACAACCACGTCGTTCCCGTATCGCTCCGCAGCAGCGTGCCCTTGTTGCCGACGGCATAGAACGCTCCGCTTCCGCCCCCCAGAAAGCGCACCCGGTTCAAATGCTCCGTTGTTCCGCTCGCTGTCGGGCTCCAGGTGGCCGCGCTGGTCGAGGCCCGTAAAACGGTGCCGTTTTCGCCGACGGCCACGAATCCGCCCGCGCCAAAAGCCACTCCACGGAGCCATTCGTAGGTTGTGCCGATGGCGGTTTGGTTCCAGGCCGCGCCGTTCGTGCTGGTGTAGATGGCGCCCTCGTCGCCCACGGCCACGGCGCGCTGACTGGAGGCGGCGACGCCTTCGAACCAGTCGGCGGTGTCCAGGGATACGTTTTCGAAGGTGGTGCCGTCGTCGGACCACAGGATGGTTCCGCTCTCGCCCGTGGCAATGATGCGGTCGCCCAACAGCGTCGTGCTGCGGAGATAGTGGTCGGTTCCGGTCGCGGCCGGAGCCCAACGCCCGTCCGCGCGCCGAACGTGGAGGGCCCCCGCATCTCCAACCTGTACGGCGATATCGCTGGAGACCTTCATGTCGAGTACGTTGTTGCCGTGCGGAGCCGGGTTCGACCAGCGCCACCGGTCGGCGCGGATCGCGGAAAACGATCGGGCGGGCATAACGGAGAGCACGGCGATGACGAACAGGATCCCGACCGGCGCCGCCGGGTTGCATGTCCGCGTCTTTCTGGCTTTTGTCATCTGACCCGCTCCTGGGCTTGGGGTATCGACCGGAAGAAGAATGCCTCCCGGAAAGGAGGCATTCCCGGCTCCCCGAAGGGAGCATTTCGTTCGCCCGAAATTAGTCGTCGCCGCGGCGTACGCGATCCTGGACCTGTTCCTGGGCCTGTTCCATCACTTCTTCATGGGTCGGCAGCTCGTCGCGCATTTCCTGCAGGCGCTGGCGGATCTGCTGGCGTTCGCAGGTCTGCTCTTTAAGCTGCTCCTTGAGCTGTTCGCGGAGCTGGTCGCATTCTTCGCTGCTGCATTCGGCCAGTTCCTGTTTCTTTTCCTGCAGCTTCTGCTGGTATTGCTCGCGCGTCTGGGCCATTTCCTTGACGGCCTCCTTCACTTCGTCCGGCAGGCACTCTTTGACTTTGGAGCGTTCCTGCTCGAGCGTCTTGTCACTGGTCTGCAACTGATCTCGTTGTTTCACTTGATCCTTGCCGGAACCACTTCCATCGCCCGTACCCTTTGCGTTTGCAACGCCAACCATTGCGAGGGCTGCCACTGTCATGATCATAATTTTCGTTTTCATAATAACACTTCCTTCCGTTCCTGTTCTCGACGGCTCTATGCCTGACTTCCCTATTGCAAGCAGTATGCCAACGGACTTCGGGCAAAAAAGCCCATAAAAAACGGCCGAACCGCTGATTGGGCGCGCCGGGATCGGGCATGGCCGCCCACCCCGGCTCCGGCACCGCTGGGCGCCCGCGCCCAGCCACTAGCCCGCCGGGTCCAGACAAACCTCCATCGGCAGTTTCAGCAGGAAGACGCATCCTTGCTCCGACGTCCGTTCCAGTTCGAGCCGCGCCTCCAGATAGTCCGCGATCTGCTTCGAGATCGCCAGACCGATTCCGCTGCCGCCCTCGCGGGTCGATTTGCCCGGCAGGAAAAGGTGCTCAAGCTGCTCGGCCGGAATGCCGGGCCCCGCGGCGCGCACGCGGAAGTTCAGGTGGTTGCCCGCGCGCGACGCCGACAGGAAAACCGTTCCTCCGGCGGGCGTGGCCTCGATCGCGTTTTCGAGCAGGTTGACGAGGATTAGGCCGGCAAGGTTCGCCGTCCGGCTCGACAGCATGCATTCGCCCTCGGCCTCGAACACCACGTCTACGTTTCGGCGCTCGGCCGTCCGGCCCACGCGCTTTTTCACCGTCTCGCCCATCTCGGGCACGGTCAGTTCGTAGGTCGGATCCCCGCGCTGGTCGCACAGCACCTCCAGCGTATGCTCCACCAACGCCTGCATCCGCTGCGAGGCCGTCAACGCGTCCTGCCAATCCTGCGGGCCGGCCTCCAGCCCGGCGGAATCCCGGCTGGAGACAAACTGCGACAAGCTGGCCAACGGATTTTTGAGGCCGTGCATCAGATGCGCCGCAACCGCGCCGACCGCATTGACGCGCGCCGAAAGGGCCAGCTCCTCGTTGGCCCGCTGGAGCCGCTCGCTATGCCGCGCCAATTCGCAATGCAGCTTCTGCGCCCGGCGGAAGGCGGGCCAAAGCATCGCCACCAGCAAGGTTCCCGCCACCGCGAAGGTCGTCGCCGCGATCTGCAGCAGACGACCGTCGAGCCGGGAAAACTCCTCGGAAATGCTTTGGCCTTCGATAATGAATTGAGCCGCGCCCGCGAGCATCTGCGTATTGCGCTGGTGCAACGGGACCGTGACCAGCAACGTTGGCGCCCGCGCAATGTTCCCGGAGGCGAACGAAGGCAAATAGATGAAGATTTCATCCATCGGCATGTTGCGGACGAACCGGCTGTGCGGCTTCAACGCGAGAACGGATGCCAGGGCTTCGTCATCCAGCGGCACCGGCATGATGGTGGCGGGGAACGTGTCGCTGAACCCGCCTTTCGCATCGAAAAAGCGAATGCCCATCACCCCGCGCAGGCGCGACGCCCGCACGGCGGAATCAAACCCGATCTGCATGTCGGAGCGGATTTCGATGCCGTCTGCGGGCGCAAGGTCCAGCTGCTCCATCAGCGTGGTTGCATGCAGGGCTTCCGCATCGCGGTGCGCGATTTGCTCGCGCACCAGATCCCGGACCAGCAAGACCCCGGCGAAGATGGTTCCCGCCAGCACCCCGAGCGCAATCAGCACGCCCAGCCCGAATGCCCGCCGCGTCCGGGGAATGATTTTTTCAAAACGGCCCGTTTTGCTCATAGCGTTCTCTTTGTCAAAATTCGTACCCGAGGCCGAGCTCAACCATCCAGCTGCGGTATTCGTCCAGCGGGTTGTTGCTCACGTTCCATTCGTGCTCGCCCGCCCCGAAGACCAACCAGTCTTCGCGAAAGCGGCGCTCGACCCGGAAATCGACCGTGGCATAGGAGCGGTAGCGGTGCGCGCCGTCGATCCGTTGCTTGCGATAGTCGTACCATCCCGCGCGGGCGGATCCCTTGACTTCCCAGCGGTCGTTTTTCCAGCGCAGCTGTTCGCGGAGATAAACGCGGTCGTAGTCGAAATAGCCCGAACCATTGTCGCGGTTGGCCATGAAACTCATCTTGGTCAGCGAACGCCAGGAACGCGCCGCGTCCCAGTAGTGCCGCCACTCCCCTTCGACATCGTGTTGCAGATAGTTCAGTTCCGTGCCGGGCAGCACGAACCCGTCGGCATCGAACTGCTGCCGGGTATCGTAGCGGCGGTAGAGCGGAAGGTAGCCCACGGAGACCTCCGAGCGGTGCCCGTAGTTGCGGGTCAGGCGCAGCTCGGCCTCGGTTTCCCAATAATCGTCCAGCGTCCGCTCGAACTCCTGCCGGGCCAACCCGGCCTCGGCCTGGGCCTCCCATTGGCCCATCGCCTGTTTCCAGTAGGGCCGCAGGTAGGCGCCGTGGCCGAGCACCAGCACCCGCTCCCGGTTCACTTCGTCCGCCGAAGCATCGAAAATCTGGTGTTGGTAAAGATAGTTGGCTTCCAGCCCCGCCTCGTTGCCGTCGCCAACCGGCTGGACCAGCTGCAACGTGCCGGAGATAAACTGCTCGTAGTTGACCGACGGCGCATCCAAATAGCGCGTGTCCTCGCCAAACAAATAGAGCAGGACCAGCGAACCCGATTCCGAAAACCGCAACACGCTCGCATCGAACGACGTCGTGAAAAACGCGCTGCTTTCGGCGGCGATGCTCGAACGCAGCACGTTGCTGCGATAGCCCATCGAACCGGAAACCAGCGCCTCGGTTTCCCAGATCGCGATCGGCGAACGGTTGGTCTCCTGCGCCGGCGCGACGCCGGCGACGAGCCCCAGGAACGCGAACAGAAGATGGACGCGCGGGTTCACGACTTCCGGTCCCCGTGCAGGCGGTAGCGAATGAAGTCGCGCGTTACGCCCAGCATCCGCGCCGCCTGCGAGGCATTGCCGTCCGCCTTCTTCAAGGCAATCTGCACGAGGCGGTTGGTGGCGTCCTCCAGAACGAACTCGCCCTTGGAAAAATCGTAGGCCGGGTTCAGCCAATCCGACGGGTCGAGGGTTGCCGCAGTGGTTTGCGAGTCCTCCGCCAGCAACCGCGCGAAGTCCAGCGCGGCGGAATCCTCGAACACCAGACCGCGCTCCAGTTCGTGGGCCAGCTCGCGCACGTTGCCGGGCCAGCGATAGGCCAGCAAACGCCGTTTGCCCTCCTCCGTGATTTGCCGGACGGGCAACCGATGCCGGCGGCACAACTGCGCCAACAGGCGATCCGCCAGCAACAGGAGATCCTCGCCGCGCTCGCGCAGCGCCGGAAGCCTGAGCCGGAACAAATCCAAACGATGCAGCAGGTCCTCGCGGAAGTCGCCGGACGCAACGGCGGCGCGCAGGTCGCGATTGGTGGCGGCAATCACGCGGACGTCCACCTCGATGTTGCGCGTCCCGCCGATGCGGCGGATGTTGCGGTCCTCGATCGCGGTCAGCACCTTGGCCTGGATCGCCGGCGAAAGACTCGGGATCTCGTCGAGGAAAAGGGTGCCGCCATGCGCCGCCTCGAACAGGCCCTGCCGGGTGGCGCGGGCGTCGGTGTAGGCCCCCTTCTCGCTGCCGAACAACTCCGACTCCGCCAGCGAATCCGGCAGCGCCGAACAGTTGACTTCGATCATCGGTTCGTCGGCGCGCGGCCCGTTGCGATGCAGCCACCGCGCAATCGTCGACTTGCCCGACCCCGTTTCTCCTTCGATCAACACCGGCGGCAGGTTCACCAGAAGCCGGAAGTCGGCCGCAATGATTTTTTCGAGGACTTCGCGAAGGGGCGCCAGCGAGTTGCCGAAAAAGAATCCCGATCCGTCCTCCGACTCGCGTTCGTGTTCGGTCACGCGCGTTGATTGCCGCTTTTGCCGCGCACGGTGCATCACCAGCGGCAGCAGGCCCGGATCGAACGGTTTAACGAGATAGTCCAGCGCGCCGAGCCGGATCGACTCCACCGCGCCCTCGACCCCGCCCTGCGCGGTCATGACCACCACCCCGGTAGTTGCCGGCACCGAGCCCTCGCGGATCAGATCCAGGCCGATGCCGTCGGGCAGATGGATATCCAGCAAGAGGAAATCGAACGCGGCATCGCTTAGTTTGTAGCGCGCCGCCTCGAGCGTTTCGGCCCCCGCCACCTCGGCCCCGAGGTTTTTCAGATGGGCCATCAGCCGCCGGCGCAACAACGCCTCGTCATCCACCACCAAAACACTGAGCCCCGCCAGCGATGTATCGTTCCCCTGTCCCATATTAAATTCACCTACTACATGGCATATAAATTACCGATTTACAAAGAAGTCAAGATTTCTGCCGGCATTAGATTCCTCGGCGCTATCAGGGAGTACACCTCCGCCAGCCGTTCGGTCACATGCGAACCGCCCCGGACATTAAATCCAGATGCACGATCGTCAATCTGGATTCTCTTTTCCGAAACGGGGCGGGCGGAACTATTCGAGCTCGATGCGGTAGAACTTGGCGGATTCCGCCGATGCGGTCAGATCGGTGTAGGTGTTTTCGGGCGGGGTTGAAACCAGATTGGTCGCCAACGGCGCGAAGGCCGTCGAGACCAGCGAGGTGGTCGTGTCGATGGCGTAGATGCGGTTGGGTTCGCTGGCCCACCGGACCATGGCGGAATGGATGCCGGTAAAGGCCATCCTCGACCCGGCATCCAGCGCATCCGTACCGCTGAGGTATTCCGCGAGATCGCTTTGTCCGTCCTGGTCGAAGTCCGTCTCTTCATCGGCGGTTTCAAGGGATTTGAAAACGGCCCATTCCCAATCGTCCTCGATGCCGTCGCCGTCGGTATCGAGTTGGACGTCGCCGACGGCGATCACGCCGGAGTTGGTGACGCTCAATCCCCCCGCCGAGGCGACGATGGTCCAGGGATAGGATCCGTTCTTGCCGTAGGCGTGTTGCGCCAGCGCGTTGGTCGAGTCGCCGCCGTCGCCAAAGCGCCAGGCATAGGTAATTTCAGCAACGCAGTTCGAGACGGCGGCGAATGCCCAGAACGGCAGCGCGGTTCGGGAAGCCGCCTGCGCCGGAACGAGCGATTCGCAAACGAGGACGCGCGCCCCCTCGCCCACCGTCACGGTGACGGTGGCGAGGTTCGAATCCTTCTTGCCGTCCCACGCCGCGAAGGTGAACAAATCCGTTCCCATAAAATTCAGGAAGGGATAA